>JAAYIG010000076.1 GCA_012523595.1 Fibrobacter sp. | reverse complement strand
GCAGCCGAATTCGAGGCCTGTACTCCCTACTATTACTCCACATACGAACAGGAAGACGAATGCAGAAGCTCTGAAAAGCGTAAAGTTGTGATTCTGGGAGGCGGTCCCAACAGAATCGGTCAGGGGATAGAGTTCGATTACTGCTGCTGTCAGGCGTCGTTTGCACTTGAGGAACTGGGATATGAATCCATAATGGTCAACTCCAACCCCGAAACAGTCAGCACCGATTATGACACGTCGGATAAGCTCTATTTTGAACCTTTGACATTTGAAGACGTGATGAATATCATTGACAAGGAAAAACCTGACGGGGTGATAGTCCAGTTTGGCGGGCAGACTCCTCTGAACCTGGCCAGGCGTCTTCTTGAAGCAGGCGCGCCGATAATCGGAACTACAGTGGAATCCATTCAGAGAGCGGAAGATCGTGATGAGTTTTCGGCAATGATATCGAAACTGGGTCTTCTCCAGCCTCCCAACAGAACAGCATCCAGTACAGAGGAAGCGCTCCGAGTTGCCAACAGTATCGGTTATCCGGTTCTCCTTCGGCCCTCTTTTGTTCTTGGCGGCCGTGCGATGAAGATAGTGTACGATGATGAGAAGCTGCTTTCATTTATTTCCGAAGCCCGGGCTGCTTCAGAGAACCGCCCTGTTCTTATCGATAAATTCATAGGTGATGCACTGGAGGTGGATGTTGATGCGATATCGGATGGACAAACGGTAATGATCTGCGGGATTATGGAGCATATCGAGGAGGCTGGAATTCATTCAGGTGACAGCGCCTGTGTGCTTCCCCCTCATACGCTCTCTGAGGAGGTGATAAGTGATATCCGGCACAATACGGTGGCGATTGCCAGGGAGCTTTCGGTAGTGGGCCTGCTTAACATCCAGTTTGCCGTCAAGGATGAAACGGTTTACGTTCTGGAAGTTAACCCCAGAGCATCCAGAACCGTTCCCTTTGTCAGCAAGGCTACAGGCGTACCCTGGGCGAGGATAGCTGCTAAAGTGATGACGGGTCTTAAGCTGCCTGATATTCCGGAGGCTGTGGAACGATCGATGGACTATTTTGCCGTGAAGGAATGTGTGCTTCCGTTCAACAAATTTCCAGGCGCAGATATAATCCTGGGACCTGAGATGAGATCAACAGGGGAAGTAATGGGTATCGATAAGGATTTCGGACTCGCTTTTGCAAAATCACAGGAAGCGGCAGGCAACATTCTCCCCCGTTCAGGTTCCGTTTTTATCAGCGTAAAGAACAGCATGAGCAGGAACATCATTTTCATGGTGAAACTGGTTGCATCGATGGGGTTTCGGATTTACGCCTCAGAGGGGACCTGGAAGGTGCTGAGTTCAAATGGGATTAATGTCAAGATGGTTCCAAAGATCGGTGAGGGCAAACCTGATATCATCGATCTGATAAAGGGGAACGAATTCGACCTCATAATAAACGTTCCTGACGGAAGGAAGTCGCAGATAGATTCCAGGCCGATCCGCAGCGCAGCCGTGGCTCAGGGAATTCCCTACATAACCACGCTTGAAGGGGCGCAGGCTGCAATCAGCGGGATGTATTCACTTGAAAGAACTGGTTTTTCTGTAAAGCCGATTCAGCTCCATACTATGGATTCTCTGGGAAAGGAGCGGAAATACAAGCATGATCTTGATCTCAGGACCTCCATGTGGAATTGAGGCCTGTTATTGAGAATATCCGGTAAAGCTATGCATTCCGTAAAAGCAGCATGTTTCCGGGTCGGGGCTGGTATCGGAATTGGTATCGGTAAATTATTGAATATCAGGTTAGTGTAAGCCGGAATCGATCTTATTTCGATACTGGTGCCGATTCTGAGAACAATACAGTATAAAAAATTTGCCAATTTTTCAGGAGACGTTAAATAATGCCTAAATTCATTTTCGTTACCGGTGGAGTGGTTTCCTCTCTTGGGAAGGGTATCACTGCCGCATCGATTGGTTTACTTCTGAAATCACGTGGTCTGCATGTGGTGAATCAGAAGTTTGATCCTTATCTTAATGTAGATCCTGGTACCATGAACCCCTACCAGCATGGGGAGGTATATGTGACAGACGATGGTGCCGAGACTGATCTGGATCTCGGGCACTACGAGCGCTTTACAGGTGTAACGACCAGCCGTTACTGCAATTTCACATCCGGACAGATTTACGATTCCATAATAAAGAAGGAGCGGCGCGGGGATTTTCTTGGGGGGACGGTTCAGGTTGTGCCGCATGTGACAACCGAAATCTGCGAAAGTATCCGTTCTGTGGTGGCACCCGGTGTTGATGTGGTGATAAGTGAGATTGGCGGAACAGTGGGAGATATAGAGAGTCTCCCCTACCTTGAGGCTCTCCGCCAGTTCAGGATCCAGGCTGGAAGGGGAAATGTGCTTTTTGTTCATGTTACCCTGGTTCCTTATCTGCACAAAGCCGGTGAGGTCAAGACCAAGCCTACCCAGCACTCAGTTGCCGCACTGCGTGAGATCGGGATCATACCCGATATCCTTATATGCAGGACCGAAAAACATCTGGAGAAAGACGTCCGCAGGAAGCTTTCACTTTTCTGTAATGTTGATAAGGAAGCAGTAATAGAGGCCCTCGATGCTCCAAACACAATATATGAAGTACCTCTGGAATTTGCAGCCCAGGAACTTGATACAGTCATACTGGATTATCTGGGGCTGAGGGCCGGGCGGAGAGATCTTAAGCCATGGCGGGACTATGTGGACCGGGTCACTGGTGCTAAAAACTCGGTAGAGATAGGAATTGTAGGAAAGTACAGCGAACTTCTGGATGCTTACAAATCGATTCATGAGGCGCTCGATCATGCCGGTTCGATGCATTCTGTCAAGGTGAATATCAGAAGTATCTCAGCAGAGGAGATTGAGAAGCAGGGTGCAGAGAGGGTCCTGGGGGATCTTGATGGAGTGCTGGTACCGGGAGGATTCGGCTCCAGAGGTCTTGATGGAAAAATCAACGCTGTCAGATATGCACGTGAAAAGAGGATCCCGTTTCTGGGTATCTGTCTGGGGATGCAGATGGCGGTAATTGAATTTGCAAGGAATGTTCTGAAGCTGGAACATGCTGACAGTACCGAAAACCATCCTGATACGCCCTATCCGGTCATTCACCTTATGGAGGAGCAGAAAAAGGTATTGAATAAAGGCGCAAGTATGAGGCTTGGATCTTATCCCTGTGTTCTGAAAAACGGGACATCTGCAAAGCAGAGTTATGGTATTGAAACCATTAACGAGCGACACAGGCACCGCTACGAGTTCAACAATTCCTACAGAGAGCAGTTTGAGAAAGCCGGAATGGTGATCTCAGGGGAGTCTCCGGATGGAATGCTGGCAGAGATAGTAGAAATAAGTGATCATCCCTGGTATGTAGCATCCCAGTTTCATCCGGAGTTCAAATCCAGGCCTGTAGACCCTCATCCTCTTTTCAGGGATTTTGTCGGTGCATGCCTGAAGTGCAGGATTTCAGAATCTGTTAAACAAGGTGAGTGCTGACATGTCGGATTCCATTCACGAATCGTGCGGTATTTTTGGTGTTTTCAATCACCACCAGGCATCACACATGGTTTATCTGGGCCTTTATGCACTGCAGCACCGGGGTCAGGAGAGTACCGGAATTGCTGCTGCTGACGGGGGGAATATAAATGTTCAGAAAGGGATGGGCCTGGTCGGCAATGTCTTCAAACACAGAAGTGTAATTGACAATCTGATCGGAGAGTCGGCAATAGGACACAACAGGTATTCCACAACCGGTTCATCAACTATCGAGAATGCGCAGCCAATACTGATAAACTGCCGTGCCGGCCAGATTGCCGGCGCGCACAACGGTAATCTGACAAACGCATCCTCACTGCGCAAAAGAATGGTAAATGATGGTTCGATATTCATGTCGGACACCGATACCGAGGTGATAATGCATCTTATTGCCAGGTCAAAACGGGAATCAGTCGATGCGATGATACTTGACGCTCTCTCAGGTGTTTACGGGGCATATTCGGTTGTTTTCCTTACCGGCAGTTCCCTTTACGGAGCGCGCGATCCCAGAGGGATGCGGCCTCTGCTTCTGGGAAAAAACCCGGAAGGCAGCTATTTCCTCTCATCTGAAACTTGTGCATTCGACCTGATAGGCGCGCAGATGATAAGGGAGATCGAGCCCGGGGAGATGATAAAGATTGATAAACATGGGATAGTTTCCTACCGGATTCCGGTTTTCGAGCCTGAAGTAAAACCCGCCCATTGTGTGTTTGAATTTATCTATTTCTCCCGTCCCGACAGTTTCGTATTCGGAAGCAATGTTGACAAAGTAAGAAGAAAATTCGGTCGTCAACTGGCAATTGAACATCCCGTAAAAGATGCGGACCTGGTGATGGGAGTTCCTGATTCGGCAACAACTGCTGCACTGGGGTTTTCTGAGGAATCGGGAGTAAGATTCGATATCGGTCTTATCCGCAACCACTATGTGGGACGGACATTCATTCATCCCGGACAGGCTAACCGCGATTTCGGGGTAAGAATAAAATTTAATCCTGTAAAGGGTGTATTAAAAGGCAAGAAGGTGGTAATAGTTGATGACTCCATAGTGCGCGGAACTACTATGAAAAAGATACTCCGCCTGGTCAAAACGGCAGAACCGGCTGAAGTTCATCTCAGGATCTCTTCACCTCCGGTACTCTGTCCCTGCTTTTATGGGATTGACATGCCAACAGGGGGCGAACTTATAGCATCGAGCCGTTCAATTGAGGAGATAAAAAAATACCTGGAAGTGGATTCACTGGGTTTTCTTTCCATAGAAGGGATGCTTTCTGTTCTGCCAACGCCCCAGAATTTCTGTACGGCGTGTTTCAGCGGAAAATACCCGGTAAACACGGAAAAGCAATTTGACAAAACAGAGACAATGTCCTGAATAGAGAGATCCGTAAGAGAGCACTGAAAGAATTCTCCACGAGTACTCTTCGAAAAGACAACCATACTTATCACCCATATTTAAGACTCGTCAACTCATGAGTTTGACAGAGTAGTATCTTTAATTTATTTTTTATGACATCTTTAGTTTCACACTTTTTCACCCTTAAACCGGAGGCGTTATGTTTCGTTCCAAAAGTCTTGCTGTTGTTGCCGTTCTTTTATCAGGAATTCTGATAATGGGCTGTAACGATTGACAAGCTTGTTGAAGGTTCTGCTGTAACACCATTTTCTGAGGAAGACATGCTTGTAAAGTTTACTCAATCAGCTATGGTTTCTTATGTAAACTTAGGTGATTGCTTTATGGAGATGTCTGACGAATACTTAATAGAAAATGGAACCTTTTCCTCTGGTGGAGAATCAGGAAGTGTTTCATTATCAGGCAATAAGCTTGTTATAAAAGGTAAGGAAGACGGAGTAAATTACGAAATGCATTTGACCAAATACAGTGGTTCTGCACCCACTAATATCTGCGACGATTTTGGCTTTTAATACGTACAGACATAAAATAACAATTTTTGTTATTAAAAAGGGGAGCGGATAGTGGTTATCTGCTCCCTTTTTTTACACAATCTATAGAGGGCTTATCTTCTGTTATCTCCCATCCTCTAGTCGGGAAATTAAAAACTCCGGCATTCTGGCTTTTTTCATCTTTGCCTGGGCCTTCTCAATATTATAAGTAACACGGCGGTAGGAGAATACACCCTTTTCACTGTCAAATATCCCGTAACAAGATCCGGGGTTTCTATCACGCGGCTGGCCGACACTTCCCACATTTATCAGCAGACGAGCCCCCTCAACATCATGAAGACATACCGATGTATCCTGGTGAACATAGAGTTCATTATTCTTGTCGAGCACAATAATCAGAGGAATATGGGTATGCCCGATAAAACAGAGTTGGGAATCAAAAAACTGGAAGTTAAAGGCTGCCTCTTCAAGTGATGTTATGTAATACCACATATTCGGTTCATACGGAGTTGCATGAACCAGTGTCATCTGGAGTTTCTGGTGTTTGTAAGGCTGTGATCTGAGAAATTGCCGGGATTCTTTTTTGAGATTTCTCGATGTCCACTCTATAGCAATCTTGGCGTGGATGTTGAAGTGCTGAGTCGAGAGTAAATCTACCGCTGCTGCGTCGTGATTCCCAAGCAGAGTGACTGGACATCTTTTATTCACTATTTCCACGCACTCATTGGGGTTAGCCCCATAACCCACGATATCGCCCAGACAGATTACCTCATCAATACTCTGTCCGTCAATATCTTTCAGAACTGCTTCCAGAGCTTCAAGATTGGCATGAATGTCGGATATGAACGCAAATCTCATCTGGATTATCCATTCTCCATGAAGCGGAAAGTGCTGGAACCGATCTCGATGCGGTCTTTATGCTGGAGGAGATGATTTCGGATCGATTTGCCGTTCACCTTTATTTTACCCATGAGTTTATTAGCATGTATGTAGAAACCTTCCGTCTGTTTTTCTATTGAAACCTGGCCCTCACCTATCATAAATCCCGAAACAAAAATATCATCATCTTCGCCGTTTCCTACGGAAAGGAAGGGCTTATCAAGCTTATAAACCACGTGTTTATTTGTTTCAATCAATACTGCTGAACTCTCTTCTTTTTCAGTTTTTACATCCTTTTCATCAACGATTTGTTCAGATTGGGCAATCGGCTGGCTGTAGGCGGAAGGTGCAGGCTGCATTTCCTGGAATCCAATGTGGGATTCCTGATCCAGGTTGATTTGCTCAAAGAGTATAGTGTACTTGCCGATTGTGATTTTATCACCACTGTTGAGAGTGATTCTCTTCACCCGTTTTCCATTTACATAGGTACCATTCAGAGAGTTGAGATCAGAAAGAACATACTTATGGTCAGCATCTTCTTCGATCTTTGTGTGCCGGCGGGAGATGCCCATATTTGCAATTGAAATTGTGTTTTCAGGAAGCCGTCCGATGCTGACAACCGGCTCATCCAGTTCATAGGTCTTGAGCGGTTCTCCATTGTAAAAAACTACAAATTTGAGCATAAAATCAATATCTCTGTTTCAACAGGAAAAAAAAATATACAACTTACAATTATTTCAGGCAATAAATCAACAAACAGCCACCGTTTTTTTTCAGAAAACCTCAAAACCGGTCAGCCTGACCTGTATAAAGAATATAATTCGTACTGTCAATAGATAAACAAGATATAAATTGCAGTAGCAAAGGTTCAAGATATATCTTACTTTTCTATAACTATTCAGGTTTTCAGAGATATAAATTTGTATTTTCTCTTTTCTCGATCCATTTTGAATATGGCCTTATTTTTCCTGATTTTCCTTCTGACCCCCCTGACAGAAACAACGGCGCAAAACCTGGCACATGAAGATCCTGCAGGTCACTTTAGAGCCATCTCCCAGACTCTTGATTCGCTGGACCTGGAAAAACAGGCCAGAAAACGCACCGGCAGATCCATCCAGGAGTTAGAATCAAAACAGGCTATTCTGTTCGACTCTCTCCATATTTTGAAAAAGAAGCTCCAATCCACTTCGCCAGCCCCTGTAACGGTACGCAAGATCGCCTCTATTCCCTTTCCACCGCAGAACATTTTTGACTGGATCATCATGATTGTTGGAGCCGCGGCAGCAATTTCGGGAGTTATGCTGGTAATCGGAGTGCTCAGAAATATCGCAGGAAGAAAAAAAAGCCCTCCTGCGAGGCCTGCAGGCAAGGTAACCTATTCCCTTAAAGACATCATGAGTACACCCTCCCCCTTAAAGGATGAAGACCCTGAACCTGCAGTTTCAGCGCAGGAAAACAACCCGGCTGACGATCTGCGGCAGAGAGTTGCATCCACTCAGTATGAGTCCCGGTTACAGGGTAAATCCGGAGATATCGACAAACTGGTTGAACCTGATCCGGAACCTCAGCAGTTAAATGAACTTGAATTCAACGTGCTTCAGGCGGCCAAAGATGGTGTTTCGGTCCAGGAGATCTCCCGCAGGTTCCATATCAGCGCTGATCATGTTTCTCTGATTCTGAGGATCTCCGGATTCAAGCAGAAGTAACAATGACTTATACACACAAGTTCCATCAGAATTTAAAAAATACAGAGTTGCTTTCCGCACAGTTATCAATGCATAATATGTGTAGATTTGCTTAAATCATAAGTCCGCTCAAACTGGATTCCCGAAACAGAAGCAATACTATTCTGCTGACATTCCGGGAGAGAAACGGGCGGTTTCCATTTACAACTTTCCGGGTACAGCCTGCTATGATCCCTGATTCTATTATAGTTGCCGCCTGCACTATCCCGGAGTCACTTAACTCAAAAAAAACTGCCCGAGGGATTGTTGAAAAAAGGGTCGATCCTGAGACGGTTATCATAAAAGTCGGGCAGGATAAGATAGAAGCGAAAGTACCTGAGGGCAAACTGCAAGCTGGTGATGCAGTTATCCTGAAAGTCCGGAAAGACTATGTTCTTCTGGAAAAAATGCAGATCCAATCAGAGCAATCTTCCAGGCAGCCAGATACCTTCTCCTCCGAAAAACCCCTTTACAGCAGTAAACAGATAAGCAGTGTTTTGAATACAGCCATTGACCAGTTAAAAGCGGAACCGAATAACCATCATCTGCCTCAGAGAATCATCTCTGTTATTAATGCGATGAAATCCGGGATCTCAGATAATCAACGTGAAGCTCTCCGGAAGGCTGTTACAGCCGCTGCTGATCCCGGCAATTCACCGGCAGAAATACAAAGCCGCAGACAGGAACTCATCAACCTGCTGGAATCAATTGAAAAGGAGATTGTAAAGAGCCCGCCGGTAAAGGGTTCGGAAAAACTGATAATTCTGGAGATACCTGATCGGAACATACCTGAAGGTCTGTATAAGTTTTCGGGTAAAGAGGATCTGCAAGCATTCCTGCAAAGAAAAGGGATTCAGATTCCGGATCCGGGAAATACACATAACGGAAGTGCAGAAAGCAGAAATGATCTTTATCTCAGGACATTTCCCTCAGATTCAGGGACCACGGCAATATTGCTTGATAAAATGGGTTCCGTGGGAGAATTGGAGTCCTGGACACGGGGGTTCTCAAGCAGTGCCATGCAATCGATACCAGTCCGGGTCTTTGAGCAGATTCTCAGCAGTGTGGGAAAGATCGATCTTTCGGCCCTTAATCAGATTGATGCGATTCTTCAGTCAGCGCAATACACTCTGCCGCAATCGCGCGCAGGCTCCGAAGCCGCCCAGGCAGCGTCTGTTGCTCAATGGCTGCAGACAGCACTTGAAAACAGTTCGATACTGACTGAGATTACAATGCGGCCACCTGTCAGCGCCTCGACAGTTGCAATACAGCTCGAGGAGATAAACAGATCTCTGAGTGATGATTCCATTCATCACCTGACTACTCCTGAACAGATCGCAGTTACAGATAAGATTCTTGAGAGCAGAGATAACAGGGCAGATTTTCTGACAAAACTGATGCAGAAAATCGGATATAATTTTGAGAATAAAATCGCTGCATCAGAAAATGTAAAGATAGGAGATAAACCGGATCTGAAATCCTCTCTACTTTCATTTATCAATTCCATAAAAGAGTCAACCCCGGTTAAAAGCAGTCCTCAGGTTGATGAAGTCAAAGAAACCCTGGAAAAGATTGAATCACTTCGTAAAAGTATAGAAGCTCGTATACAGGCTCCAGAGATGGAAACTCCGGAAGTGCAAACGGAGAAAAATGCAAATATCGTGGCCAAAGCAGTTTCACTGGCCCATTGGATCCACACTACACCTCAAAGCACTCAGGCAACCACGTCCTTTAAAGGGAAAAGCGGCAGGGACAACAATTTTGCCTCCACACTCTCATTTCTGCTGAAAGAGATCAGCACCTCGATTGACAAGAAGGTTCTTCCGGAGTTCACAGATCCGGTTTTAGCAGAAAAAGCGGCAGATTCTGTGGACACAAAGAGCAAAACCGATTTCTTTGCAAAGCTTCTGCGCATGTTCGCAATTGATGCCGAAAGGGGCAACGGGGAATCTAACCCGGCACAAAAGAGTGTTTTTCATGATCTGTCAAAAACAATCCTTTCCCTGTTTGGAGCTGAAACCGGTACAGATTCATTGGAGAGCAATTTCACACAGAAAAGTAATGACAAAACATTTGTTGAGAGTTCCCGGTTTATTCCAGAGCAGGGCGACCCTGAAAAAATCTCACCAGAGAAAAAAATTCCTCCTGAGGACATAAAAGAACTTCTTACAAAAGTGGAATCTCTTCGCAGAAGTATCGAGGCGCAGCAGCAGGTTATCAAAACCGGCAATTCTGAAGCACAAGTAGCAGCGAAGGCTCAGGTTATTGCCAGAGCGGTCTCTATCGCCAACTGGTTCAATTCCTCAGAAGATGGCATTTCTGCCGCACTCAATGCCATTCTGAAAGAAATCAGCTCGCCAGAAAGCAAATTACTCTCATCTATCACGAATCCGCAGTATGTAAAAGATGCCGCGGAAAGCCCTGATGTAAAGAGCAGAGCAGATCTGTGGGCAAAGCTGCCTTTCACTTCCGGAGTTACTGAGAACCGTACCGACACCACTTCTGCCCTGACACAAAAGCACTCCCCTTCTGACCTTGTAAACACTATCATTTCGTTCCTTACTGCAGGGGAGAAAATCAAACCTCCAGACGACATTTCAGATTTCGCTGCTGATAAAGCATATTCCAGTACCCCATCTCAGAATCGTCCTGAGCAGGTTAAGGCTGAAAATGTACTCCCCTCAGGTAAAAACAATCTCTCACCTGAGGAGATCAGGGAATTTCAGGCCAGAATTGAGTCTCTGAAAAAAACTATAGAGGCACATTCAGGTGCTGCCAACATCGGGTCTGACGAAGAGAAGTGGAAAGAGAGAACTCTGATTGTGGAAAAAACCATTTCCCTTGCAAGATGGCTCAATTCCTCTTCGGAAACAGATCAGACTGAGGTAGTAAAGGCAGAAAGGCCAAACACGGTATCAGCAATAAACGCGCTGCTTAAAGAGATAATCACCGCAATTGACAAAAAGTCCTTGCCTGAATTTACTACCCCCGCTTTTGTCAGAAATGCGGTGGAATCTGCTGAAAGCACCGGCAGAAATGGTTTACTCGAACAAATTCTGAGAATTTCTGGAACCGATACCGTACAAGGGGGAACACATTCAAAATCAGTGTTCAGACAGGCATTCATCGAGTTGACCAGCTCCATCGCTTCATTTCTGATTGAAAAAAACAGCTCCTCCTCAGAGGCAACTCAGGAAATCTCCAGCCGGGATACCGTCGGCAAGCCGTTAACATACACTTCATTTGTAAAGACAGAGCATGTCAACGCTGAAAAAGCAATTCCGCCTCAGGGAAACAGAATTCCTCCTGAAGACACAAATGAGCTCCTGGAAATAATCGATTCTCTGCGCAAGAGTTTACAGGCACGGCTACAGCTCAGTGAAGCGGAATTCACAGACAACCAGGCAGTCTCAAAAGGTAAGATTGAGGAGAAAGCAGCAGCGCTGGTAAAATGGTTCAGTTCAGGTGCAGAGGTCAGTCAATCAGGCCGGGAAATAACTTCTGAAAACGAAAAAAACGCCTCGATACTGAATTCGCTGCTTAAAGCGATTCACACAGCTCTCGATAAAAGATCTTTACCTGAATTTTCAAACCCGGAGTTTGTGAAATCAACTGCAGAATCACCGGATGTCAAAAGCAGAATAGACTTCCTGGCGAAACTGCTGGAGAAATCAGGTATCAGGCCAGACTATCAGGAAATCAGTCGCGATATTCCGGAAAAGACCGCCCCGGTGGTAACACAGATGGGAAATCATTCTCCTGAACAGACGGCTGCAGCAGGCACAGGGTCACAGTTCCGGACAGAGAATATTGAGGAATTGAAGGTGCAGTTGGAGTCGCTAAAAAAAGAGCTGATGTCTCAGTTGCAGAAAGTGGAGGCAGAAACCGGGAGAAAACAGATAGAAGAGGGATTGGTCAATCTCGCAAAAGCTCTTTCAGAAATACCCGACAGACTGGAAAAACTTATCAGTGAAAAACTTATAAGCTCAGAAAGATCTGATATATCCGACAGCATAAGCCGTTCCCTCATAAAAGAGTTTCTTTCTGACAAAGCAGTCACAGATGCCTTTCTTTTGAAATTCCACCCCATTCCCATTCCCGATGACAGCACGCTTCTTGAAAAAATCAAAGTTCTTACAGAAATGATTGCTGATCCATCTGCAGGGAAAGGTGAACAACTGATACAGACACTCAAAGAATTTATCTCAGGTAAATTGCCGGCACACCTGTCGCTGCTTTCCGGTCTGCTTAATGGAATTGCCTCAGCATCACCGGAAAAAGAGCAGAGCGGATCTCAACTGTTCTCTTTTATCAGAAACGAGACAGCAGAAATAATTAAAAATATCATTCCTGAAACATTTGACTGGTTTTCCGAAAAGCTGACAGAGACAAAACTACCTGCAACTGTTAACCAGGGTACAGCACAAAAATCAGATGCGCCGCAGGTCTTAAAACCGGAATACCTGCCATCCCTTCCTGCTCTCAGAACTAATCTTGTCAATACCGCAACAGAAATTTTGAATACTTTACAAAGTTTTGAGAAAGCCCTGAACACTCAACTGTCAAGTTTAATTCCTGCGATGAAAGAATCTGCCGGACAGGCGGAATCTATGCCCCTGCCTGTTCTTTCCGGAAACAGGCAACCTGAAGCCGCTAAACAGATGATAAACCTTCCTGAGGTAATCGGTATGAGAGTGACCAGGGCTCTCAGGGAAATACGAGAACTGGCGGAAAGGATTATCCCTGAAAGCAAAACAGAAGAGGAGGGCTTGACAAATGCAGCTTCGGGAAGAGATGGAGTTAAAACGAGGCAATCTGTACGCGAGACTGTCAGTGAATCAATCACCCGAAGGGAGTTCTTAAACCGGACAGAACAGGTCATAAGCAAAGCTGTCTCTGATCTGAAAGATACGTTAGCCAGAGTCAATACCGGATCCCATGACTCTCTCTCAGGTGGTACCGGTCACACCAGGCTTCAGGGGCACACAGTTCAAACCTCTGTTATTCTGGAAAAAGCTGTTGAGGAGGTAATAAGGCATCTACGTGATTTACAGGATTCAATAAAGGATAATTCTTCGTCTCATATATCAAAGCAGGCAGACAGAAATGAATCAACGCGAGCTTATGAACCCGGGAGTTCCGAAAGATTATCAGAGAAAAGCATTCAGCATGAAACAGATGTATTTACCGGCAAGGCACAGATACGCCAGTCTGTCGAATCGCTCCTTAACCGTCTGGAATCACTTCAACTGCTCGCAAGACAGACCCCTACCCCATCGGGGGATCAGCAGATAGTGGCTTTGCCAATGAAAATCGGTGGTGAATGGACAGAAGTCAACATAAGGTTTATAAAGAAGAAAGAGGGCAGGGACAAAAAATCAAAGCAGAATCATTTTTCTGTGTACCTCAATGTCTCTCCTTCACAGCTTGGTGCAATTTCTGTCAAATTGGAATATGAACTGAAGAAAAGCATGTGTCTTGATATTGAGTTTGAGAAAAGAGAGAGCAGATCATGGTTTTCGCGCAACAGTGAGAGCCTCCGGAAAGCTCTAAGCAAACTTGACCTTCCTCAGGTACGGATGATAATTCATCAGGTAAGGACAAAAGAGCAGAAGAGAGAGCAGAAAAGAGAACAGTATAAAGAAACTGATGGAGCAATCGATTTGAAGATTTGAGAGAGCCATGAAAAAAACAGATAACAGAGAAAAGGCAGTTGCGCTCAGATACCAGGAAAAGAAGGACGATGCTCCAAGGGTAGTAGCAACGGGAAAGGGTTTGATTGCCCGGAAAATCAAAGAGATTGCTCTTGCAAATGGTGTCCCGATATATCAAGATAATGATCTTGTAGAGCTTCTGGCTCAGATCGATATAGACAGGGAGATTCCACCTGAGCTGTATGCGGCTGTAGCTGAAATACTAAGCTGGATCTATAAGGCAAATAAAGAGATGAGAAAAGAAACTATACCGGGGATGTAGCAAACTATTAAGCCTTATTGTTAGCTAAAAAGCAGCAATATGTTTTTCAGGAGTGGACAGAAAAAGGAGAATTGATGAAAATAGCGGAAAAGGCAGCATGTTTTCTTTCTGTTCTTGTATGGATGTGCTCAGCCGGACATGAAGTGGTTTTTATAGGTTTGCAGGGAGAAGGTGCACCTGCAGTGGAAAAGACCTATGATCGTCTGCTCAGAGAGCATCTGTCTGTTATGCCCGAAGTTAATGCGGCGGATTATCTCCAGTCTCAGAAATACGCAAAAATGATTAGTTTTCAGGATTATCCTGTTGTCTCAAAGTCTCTGGTTGAAGCACTGGAGCCGATAGCGAATGATACCACACTTTTTGTATGGGGAACGGTAAAAGAGTTTAAAATAACCCCTCAGCGCAAGATGCTTTTCTGGGTAAAACTGAAGGGGGAACTCACAATTGTTTTGAATATGTACACCCTGTCAAATCGCGATTATGCGTATTCAGGAGACGTGAAAGCAGTGGCGTACAAATCCAGAGGAATGGCAGGGATTGGTTCACTGGAAAAGCTGGTGCACATTTCAGCGCTTGATCGGGCTGAATTACTGGAAAAGCTGGAATTTGAGGCTGTCAGGATTTCAGGCCAGATGATTTCCGAACTTTGCCGGAAAGCACTTCCCGGGAAAAAAGGGGTAAAAGATGAGGTCACCGCCAAAGCAGATACAAGCAGTGGCAGCGCAAATACCTCATTGATTTCTGACCTTTTTGATGTTTCCGATGTTGAGGTAAAGAAGATAGATATCGACAGTTCGGGGACAAAGACAGAGTCTGACAGTGCGGTTACAGAGCAGTCGAAGCCCGACAGTCTGTTGAGCTCTGAGATTTCACAGCCGGACAGTACAGGTTCTCCGGCAGATACAGATGGAGTTCAGAGATAAATTGTTTCCGGAACTTTATCATTATATTGATCTTTATGTATATTCGTTTATTGACATTGATTCTTATGATTTGATGGATTAAATTGATTTTATACTGGGAAAAAGATTTATTGTTTTTATTTGTACCCGGATTATTTACACTGAAATCTCGGATACAGAACTTAAACAGGAGGGACAACGATGGCAGAGATTGGATCATATAAGAACGTATTTGATGATCCAGCCGAATTCAACAAGCTGCATGATTTTATCCTGAGTGCCATACAGGAGTTCTCTGATTATCGCAAAGGGAACCTGACCTATGGGGAGATAATGTTTGTTATGGAGTGTATTCTGGATAACATGCGCGGCAGTTCGGAAAAAGACGCTCAATCTGCCAGAATAAAAGGCTTGAATGAAGCACCGACTTTCACTACTCTCCTTTCGATCACTTCCAGACTGGTAGAAACGATGCTGAAAAAGGGTATGATCTCATCGGGTGAAGAAGCTTTCATTCTACATGGAGACGAATGAGATTCCATTTTTTCAGAAAGTATCAGTTTCTATGAACCTCAAATTTCCATTCAATGTAGTGCTCCGTTTTCCAGGAGACCTGGAGTACATCCCGGCTGTCAGAAAATTCGTTTCGGAACTGTTGCAGGTTTCTGGTTTTTCCCAGAAGTTTGCGTACAGGTCAGAGATCATTGTTGATGAGATCTGCAATAATGCTGTTACATACGGTTGTGACAGAGAGGATTCTGAAGTCGAACTTATCTGCTCACTTCTCCAGGACCGTATAGAGTTTACCATAAAAGATCAGGGAGGAGAAAAAATCCATGTGGAGAAGCTTCAGGCAGCATTGAAGACTGCTGATGTAACGAACGCAGAAGAACTGAAGCGAGGTCTGGGTCTGGAGATAGTTCGGATGCTCTCGGAGAGTCTGGATGTTTTGATCGATAAAAACAATCTGACATCTGTACATGTTGTCCGAAAACGGGAAGATATCTGACAGGATTAGCTTTATATATAAAGAGAGAAAATGATGCGAATTAACATAAAGGAAGTGAATGCTACCCAGAATGCAGTTATTCTGCATTTCTCAGGTGAGTTAAATTCCGACAGTATCAGTGAGATCAGCGATTCTTTTAACAAGCTGGAATCATATAACAGGAATTTCGCTATTGCTGATATGACTGAGGCCTCTTTGATCTCTTCCGCTGCTCTTGGAGAGTTGATGGGTGCAAGAAAGCGGCTTGTGGAGAGGGGTGGAGACCTGGTTTTGGCAGGTTTGAAGATTGAGATCAGAACAAAACTGAATCTGATGGGTGCCACAAAGATTTTCCGGATTTTCAGTGATAACCGCTCAGCTCTTAATGCCTATAAATGGCAGGTTGAGAGGAATCCGGAAATGGTTCATGTAACATTTCCGCCATATCTGGAGATAGTCCCTCCCCTTCGCCAGCTAATAAGCCGCATAGCAAAGTTTAAGGGATACAGCAATAAGGATTCATTCCGAATCGAAACCATCGTTGATGAGGTATGCAATAACGCGGTGGAGCACGGCAAGCAGGGTAATGATCAGAAAGTTGATCTGAAGATGAATATCGACCCAAAGAAGATTGAACTCGATGTTATCAATATGAGTGACCCCGATAAGATGGATTCTCTGAAAGCACTCCTGAAACCCAGAGAAGGTGGCCAGGAGGTACAATCTGATAATAAGCGAGGGAGAGGGTTAGCGCTTATTAAGATGCTCACAGATGAATTGACGGTGGATTGCTCTGAGAAGGGTACCAGCGTTCATATTAAAAAAGTAAGAGAGGAATAGTGTTATGGAGTCTCAAATCGATCTGGTTTACGAGGATATCCGGGGCAAGGCTAATGCCAAACTCATCCGCTTTATCGGTGACCTTGATGCAACCAATGTGGAAACAGTGCTGGAGAAAGTCTGCAGTCTGTTAAATGAGGGCATAAATAACCTGGTAGCGGATTTCCAAAAGCTCCGTTATGTCAACAGTACCGGACTTGGAATTCTTCTCCATTTCAGCAAGTCCGCCAAAGAAAAGGGCGGCAGTTTCAAAATAGCAAATATCAATGAAAACGTTTATGAGATTATTGAAATTATCGGCGCAACATCGCTGCTTGAGATATATGATGAGCTCGATGAGGCAATCGCAGCTCTGGATTAACTCCATTTTAACCATCATTATCCGTAGAGGTTAACTATGAGATTTCTGTTGAGTATTCTTCTTGCCGTTTCTGTCCTTTTCTTCTGCAGTAAAAAGACAGACAATGACACTCTTGCCACAATCGGTGGAAAAAGTGTCGACCGTGAACAGTTCGAGAGCTTCAGGAAAGTATTGCGGATGTATCCGGCAAGCATGAACCAGTATTTCCCCGGACAACGCTCCCAGATCACATTCATGCTCGAAGCCAAGGCAATTTTCTCCAAAATTAAATGGAGCTTCCCGAAGAAAAGCATTCTTTCAAGCAATGACTGGAAATGGAAAAAGAGATACTATCCTGCTCAGGTCTATGTTACCGAGATACTGGTACAGAACCTGGGTGCTACAGAGAAAGAGATCGAAAATTACTATCAGACCAATAAGGAATCTTTCAAGAAAACAGTTACGGATTCCACCGGTAAAGACTCTACCTATTACGAGGATCTCTCGTTTGTAAAAGGTAACATAATCGAGAAAATCTTCCTTCAGAAATACAAACCGGATTCTCTTTTCCTTTCCAGATTCGGCGATTCACTTCCTGACCAGAGTGAAATCGACAGAGAATGGCTCTATACAGTAAGAAGCAATGTCTCTGCTTTTTTCATGAAAAAACTCTACGAGGAATCATACGGAAGCAATTATCCTGATTCTTTGGATGATTTCTTCGGGGAAGGCAAAGAGATCACTCCTGAAGACCTGGATGTGATAACAAGCTGGCTGCCAGAGGAACGTGTTTCCTATTATGATAATCCCCACGGTAAAAAGGAACTTGTGGAATGGCTCCTGAAGTGGAAGCTTTTTTCTCAGCAGGCAGAAAAAACCGGTCTTGTATCCACACCTGAGATGAAATCCATGATGAAATGGGCATGGAAGCTGGAAGTGGTTAACCGGTATGTAGAGGAAAAGCTCGTTCCTGTTGCAAAATCTATGGCGAAAATTGACTCTTCAATGGTGATCTATGCTTTATACGATGATTACAGTACAACTGAACCCGATACTCAGGCATTCAGCAGAAAAATGACAAAGCTTCTTGAAACACAGGTAGGGAACCTCCTTGATAGCATGATCTTCCAGATCAGAAGCAAAGCATCGATACAATTCACCCAGAACGACCTCCGTGATGAAAAGGACAAGGATCCTGCTGCACTCCTGAGAAAAGCTGATTCTCTCAGGGATACAGGGAGTGTTGATGAAGCGGAGCGGATTTACAACACACTGAGCAACGAATTTTCTTTTGTTATGGAAGGCAGGAGAGCTTTCGGAGAGCTGGCAAAACTTCAGATGGAAAAACAGCTTTATTCTCTGGCTATATCCAATTATCGTAAATACCTTCTGATGGGTGCCGATGAAAGCAAGAAATGCAACACATTCTTCATGATCGGTTTTATTTACGATGAGTACCTCGATAAACCGGATCTGGCAGAAGCTAACTACAAATGGGTTCTAAAGAACGCTCCTGATTGTGAACTTGCCGATGATGCTGAGTTCATGATGCTTCACCTGGACGAGCCTATGTCGAGTGTTGAAGAACTTCAGGCCGAAGCTTTAAGGCAAGGAAGAAAGGTGGAACCTTTCGAGGAAGACTCTCCTGAAGCGACAACGGAATTGTCTGAAAAGATTTAAGGATTATTGACCGGGACAGGGAAAAGCGATTTCCTCCTTTTTCCTCGTCCCTGCTCTCTCCGGAAAACAAAGCCCCTGGAAATTGCAGTTCCTGCAGGTTGTCGGCGAAACCGTCATTTCAAAATTCTCCAAAGGCAGAGGAATATTCTTTTCAACGTCTTTGCAAAAAGCATACATCTGCTCTGTCTGGCTTTTAATCACGCTGAAAAATTCATCGAAGGAATTCTGATCGTATTTGATCTCAAGTTCACTGTATTCCGGATATAAATAGATGATTCTGGGGAAAATATGATCCCAGGGGATACCGAAATTGCTGTTGGCCGCAGCAGCATACCCTATCAACTGGCGGCCATGCTTTGACTCATCCCTTGCTCCTGTTTTCCAGTCGAGAATATAGATGTCATTATCAACCGGCAGCAGGAAATCCATCTTGCAGTAGGCCTTAAGCCCCTGAAGACGTGTCTCGCCATAACCCTCCGGTTCTATCATCCAGTTTTTTACACTCCTCACTGCGATCATATAGATCCAACTGTAGGAGGGGCTTTTTATGAAGTTATTAAGACAGGTTGCGATTTTTTCATGAACTCTGGCCATGTCAATTGTTTCACAATAGCCATAGTACTTCTCGATAAATGTTTTCCCGGAAAAATACTGTTCAGTTAAAGACCTGGCGTATTGAAAAAACCTTTCCTCATCGATATCTGTAATACTTACCTGAAGCCTTTTCAGGAATTTTTCGAGTACATCATGAACCACATTCCCGATTTCAAGCGCAACACTTGTAAGCTCCTTATACCAGGTCATTTTATACTGGGGGACATCAGGGACAAACCTGGAATAATAGTTATAGAAATACTGCCGCTTACATTTATCAAACATCTCGAAGCGGCTTATGGACCAGCCTAAAACCGGGGTAAAATCATATTTCTGGTATTTAAGATCCAATGGTGTCCTCTTATGCAGGAGATATCTGAAATATAATGTGTGGCCAGAGATGAGAGCTTGGTTATTATAATCAGGATTGGCTTGATTTAAATGGCGAAAAATAAAAAAGGGCCGGATTCACTCTGGCCCTGTGTTTTTTTACCTGATCTGAAATATCTCAAAGAGAATCGATGAAATCCTTTGAATCTGTGCAGAGTGCCAGTTCTATCTTCAGATTGGTTATATCGTCATCACAGATATATTTTTCACGCTTGTCTTTCGAAGGAACGACTGATAAATGAGGTGTCCGACAGGCTTTCGCAGTCCGCACCTCCGTCATCTTGCCTGCTGTTCTGTTAACTTTACGCTCGGAATGAGCGATTCTGTCGAGCATTTTGAGAATAGAGGCGTTTGTAGTGTTGTCCTTTATGGCATCCACCTGGTTTTTGGAGAGCAGGAAAATCCTGTCTTCAAAATACATGATCGGTGAAAAGCAGGTTGGGCAATTCAGAATGATAACAGAAGCATTCGTGCTGAGAAAAATGTCTGCTACCTGGTTACAGTGTGGGCATCTGACAGTTAACGTTTTAACCATTTTTTCTCCTCCCGCTTTCCGAAAGCGCCCCCTCTTCTCCGGTACGCTGACGGCGGGATTTTCTGATTCGTCAGTTTCCTGCATTAATTCTATTTTAATTGTATCACTGAATAGTAGTACTGTCAAGGAGGATATTGCAGGATGAACGGTACAGAACGGTCAGACACAGAGCACTTTGATACTCTGCTCAGGAAATTCAGGTCTGTATCACAAAAACTCTCCAGAAAGCTGGAAAAACAGGAGGAAGAGCTCAAAGAAAGCAGAATGCAATTGTGGTATAAGCAGATCGGAGATTCTCTTCTGGCAATCTCACCGCCTTTGAGCCGGGGCCTCTCAGAGGCAAAAATCACAAATATTCACAGCAAAACGGTAGAAAGTGTTTCCCTGAATCCAAAGCTTGATTCCAGGGAGAACGCTCAACTGTATTTCAAGAAGGCAAAACGTTCAAAAAGAGGCGAATCGGCAAACTCGAAAAAAGTGGAAATGACCCTGGAGGAGATGCGGATACTCAGGGAAATCGAAACGGAAATAGAGCAATACAACAAGCAGCCGGATGAGAACAGACGGGCTGCTCTGGAAAAGAGACTCACTGAATTCCTTTCCGGCTATCTTCCCGGAGAAAATCTGAAGAAAGAGAAAACACCTTACAGACATTATACTCTGGAGGGCTGGGACATTTACATAGGGAAGTCAGATACTCAGAATGATGAACTGTCTACCCGTTTCGCATCCCCCTCGGATATATGGCTTCATGTGGCAGGACATTCCGGTTCTCATGTTGTAATCCGCCATTCTGCAAACGCACCGTATCCCCCTCCGGAAATTATCAGAGAGGCGGCATCGATGGCAGTCTGGTTTTCTAAAGCAAAACACTGTACCTTTGCAGAGGTTCATTACACTGAGGCCAGATATGTGCATAAACGCAGAGGCGCACCGGCAGGTCAGGTAATTCTCGACCGTTACAAGACAATCCGGGTATCACCGAAATCACCGCAGGATCTTTTTCGTACCAGTTCTCCCGATTGAAATCTGCTGTCTACGACAGATTATCTGACTGCGGGATCAGCTATCATCGGGAGCTCATCAACTGAGGAGTAAATAGGAAGGAACTGGTCCAGATGCAGGGCATGGAAAATCGAGAGGATTTCGGGATGCGGCTCAAGAATACAGAGTTCGCCGTTTTCTTCTTTTACCTGCTTGAATACATCAATCAGCACAGCTATTGCACCGCTGTAAATATATGAGGCACTTGTAAATGAAACCGCTATATGGCGCCTCCCCTGGCGAAGATAGCCGTTTATAAGAAATCTTAATTCAGAAAGATCAGAAATAACATTCAAATCCTCCTCAATTCTGAGAATCTGAAAAGCCCCCCGCTGACTTATGTCGATTTTCATGATAAGCTCCGGAACCAAATGGTTCTCTGTACATTAACCAGGAACATTTTGTAAAGCATCAATCGTTTGTCTTCGGTTTCGGTATCAATACTTTGTATCCGGTAAATTTACCGGATACTGCCGAATCCGAACAAAGTATAATTATTCGGAGCTTCTTTTAGCAACACCGGATTCTTTTCCGGTCCAGAGCAGAATTTCAGCCAGCAACAGGAGACATAGAAGAGCCCATGGTAAATACCAGAACCCTAAGCTGCTATCCGCAGAAGAGAGAAGATGGTCTTTTTTCACAATCAGGACTTTTTCGTTGTCTTGATTGGAAAGAGAGGAAATGATCTGGCTTTCGTGAGGATCAGCGTTTACAGCAAAATTCCATGACGGTTTTCCCGAAGGAACCATCTTGTAAATCCCGGGCTTGTCGATTTTAATAAAAGGCTGGTTTTGAAGGATATTTTTCCTTTCGCCATCAGAATTGACAATCAAAGCTGAAGTTCCTTCCCCGTAAAAAGGGTTCCTGACCGCATCTCCTGCAATCCAGACCTGTTTATTATCAAGAAAACCCGAAACAGCATATCTGGCCAGTCTGTCGATAAAAGGAACAAAAAAACCGGTTTCACACAGATTGTTCTCGTTTGTTATTCCAAGCGGTGTAGCTGAAATCACCCATTTCCTTCCCGCCTTGTCGGTCATGGCAGAAACAGCGGGCGCTCCTCCTCCGAACCTCAACAGGACATCCCCGGGTATTCCTTTGCAGAACCCATATACAGCCACCTCTTCGCTTTTGATATTCGGGAAACCTCTCCAGAGCTCTGAAATTGTATCTGTAAGAACCATTGGAACCGGAGTATCAGAGCGGAAGCTGCTTAGCTTCCCGGACGCTGATGCAAATACCTTTGACAGCAGTGCACTACTCCAGTTCTGAATCTCCTCCTGTACAGCCAGGGAAATTATGACAGATTTCATTCTGGTATGGCTGGCCGCGAAGGCATCGAGCGCTCTCGATGGCCTCTTTAGGCTGTTAATAATGACGAGGTCAGCGGAATCAAGATCATCATATACCAGCTCCAACTCGTTTTTCATGATTATCTCATCCCACATCGAACCGCCAGACACTTTTAACGCAGCGGCAATGACCTGGTTTTCATTCCAGTCACCCACTATAAGTACTCTGGATGATGAGCTCTGTCCGGGTGCGAAGAATGTACGATTATCAAATGAGAGCGGGTCCGGTGTCTCCAGTATGACTTCTCCCCCATTGAGCCTTGAACTGCTTCCAAGCGGAATTCTCACCTCCGTGCTGTCATCCTCTGCCAGACTGACCTCGATCCGTGCAGTCCTCATATTATCTATGACAGCGTAGATTTTACCGCCCTGAAGTGCTTTTCCCCGGGCATACACCTTTACAGATACAGCATTCTGTCCGGGAATCTGCCTGGCATCACTGATTGAGTAATTCCACAATTTATTCTGCAGTACCGGTACACAAACGGCCATTATATCATCTGGTAAGTCCTTGAGTATACTGTCAAACACAGCACCGGTGTTTCCCTGAAAATCACTCAATAAAAGCAGCACCTTCCGTTCTGCACCATCGGTTTTTAACTTCCTGATTGCGCTGGCGGGATCCGGGTCACCATGCCTGGAAGAGAAACGGACCGTCTCGTCAACTGAAGGCAGAAACTCCTTTACAGCATGATCATACAGATAAAATTTCGATGTAACAGGGAGCCTCCTGCGCAATGAATCCGCCACCTCTGCAGCAATCTCTCCGCTGCTCTTCTCTGCGGTTCTCATTTCCATGCTGTGAGTCGGATCTATCCAAACAAAGATCGATGCCTGCGGGTCATTTATCATGCTGAGAGGATTGTTTTTGTCAAAGGGACGGGCAAAAAGCGCAATTATCAGAGCTGCCAGAGCACATCTGACAATCAGTTGGAGAATACTCCTGAGTCTTCGGGCTTTGAAAGACTTCATAGCCTGAGACTGGAAAAAACGCAGTGTTGAAAACTTAAGATTTCTGGTCCTGGGGCGCTTCAGGAAATGGATCAATATAATTGCGCCAAGAACAAACAGAGCCCAGAAAAACTCGGGTTTGAAAAATGATAAAGAATTCAATGAAGATGCCTCCGCTTTTCAAGCACCCTCATGAGTGATCTGCCGAATGGCTCTTCAGTGGAAACAGATTCAAAATCTATCTGCATCTCTTTACATGCCAGTTCAATCTCTCTCCGGTGCTTTTCCAGCCCCTCTGAAAAGTACTTCGATGCAGTATACCCATCGAGAGTTAAACTCTGCCCGGTTTCAAGATCGTCGATACGGTAGGATGCTCCTGAGGAGAAGTCAAGTTCGAAGGGATCTAGAACCCAGATCACAATTATATCCTGACGTTTGAAACGGAGATGTCTCAGTCCCCTTATCACCTCCTGCAGCTCATCGAAAAGATCGGATATTATGACACACAAGCCTCGTTTATTAATGCTTCGGGCAAGGGTATCAACCGCCTTTCCGCAGAGTGTGGCTGCACCGGGTTGAATCGAGTTTAATGAATTGATGATATTCCTGAGCTGGATGTTGGTAGATCTTGGAGGAAGAAATGTCCCGATCTGCTCATCAAAAACCGCCAGACCGACAGCATCGCGCTGGTTAACCAGCAACATCGCCAATGATGCGGCAAGTGTGCGGGCATACTCAAATTTTGTCATGTTCCCGCTGGAGCTGAAAGCCATCGAGGCACTCTTATCAACCAGAATGTGCGCAAAGAGATTCGTCTCATCTTCGAAGAGTTTTACAACTGTACGATCAGTCTTGGCAAACTTGCGCCAGTCGATTCTCCGGGTGGATTCACCTTCAAGGTAGGGCCGGTATTCCAGAAATTCAGCGGAGAATCCGTGATAAGGGCTCTTGTGAAGCCCTGCGATAGTGCCCTCGACTATCATTTTGGCCCTGAGATTGAGATTTAGCGGTATCAGATATTTTGGGTTTACAAGTGCGGCTGTTTTCATCTATCAAAGCCGTTTTCTGCCCGGTCAGGAATGGACCAGTTTTTTGGTTTTCCGTTTGATGATTTCTGCGATCTGTTTTTCTTTTTCAAAGTTGGCTACCGCCCGTGCAATATGTTCTTTCAGAGTCGCTATATCCTCTTTGTTGTACGTTGAAATAAATATAGCTTCCGGATGTTTGATTGAGAGTTGCTTTCTGACAAAGGGATCTTTTACCAGATCGATTTTATTGAACACTATCAGCCGGGGAGTATTTTCCGCCCCAAGTTCTTTAAGTACCGATTGCACAGTCTGCAACTGCTGTTCTGACCATTCACTTGAAGCATCTAACATCAATATCAGCAGTTGTGCCTCAGAGACCACACTCAGAGTGCTTTTAAAGGAAGCCACCAGGTGATGGGGCAGTTTGCGAAGAAATCCTACTGTATCAGAGATCACAACATTGTCTGCACCCGGAATAAAGACACGTCTTGTTGATGTGTCGAGTGTAGCGAAAAGCTTGTTTTCCACCAAAACATCGGCTCCGCAGAGAGCATTGAGCAGTGATGACTTGCCGACATTTGTGTACCCCACCAGTGTAACCCTGAATGATTCATCACGGCTCTTACGCTGAGTCAGACGTGCTTTTTCGATTTTCTTCAGTTTATCTTTGAGATCTGAGATTTTTTTCTGTACGAGACGGCGGTCGATTTCAAGCTGCTTCTCACCAGGCCCACGAGTACCGATTCCGCCTACCTGCTGTGAGAAATGGGTCCAGGCATGAGTCAATCTTGGGTAAAGAGTGCGCATCTGGGCAAGTTCAACCTGAATCCTCGATTCACTTGTACGTGCATGTTTTGCAAAGATATCAAGAATCAACTGGCTTCGATCGATCACTTTTCCCTGCACAATCTTCTCTATATTGCGGACCTGTGCAGGCGAAAGCTGCGCATCAATGATCAGCGTTTTGGCATCATTGGCTTTCATGACAGCGCGGATCTCTTCGATTTTCCCCCGTCCCAGATAAGTGGAAGACTCGGGTCTTTCTCTCTTCTGAGTTATGATTGCAACAACAGATGCGCCCGCTGTTTCACATAAAAGCTGCATCTCATGCATGTCTTCCTCAAAGAGCGCAGGGTCTGTCCCGGATGTCTGAAGACCTGCAAGGATTATTTTTTCTGCGATCTGTCTGGTTTCTATCATTTATGCAGTATTTTTTTCCTGTTCAGATATTCCATTTTATGGAATTGTCAAATCATATTATTTAAACTGTAAATTTCCAATTTCGAGCCTTACTCCAGCACTTCTCTGAGATGGTGTAAGGGTGAGTACTTCTGCCCCGCTCTCAGTCACCAGAACAGTGTGCTCAAACTGGGCGGAAAGTGAACCGTCTTTTGTCCTCACTGTCCATCCGTCAACTTCATCCGTAGTCACCTTATATCCACCCAGGTTAACCATCGGCTCAACAGTAAAGGTCATTCCCGGCTCCAGGATTATCGGTTCGCAATCAGGATCGATATGATGATAAACGGTGAAATTCTCATGGAATTTTTTTCCTATTCCATGCCCGGTGTACTGCCTTACAACCGAACACCCCTCCGATTTTACAAAAGGTTCTATTGCTTCAGCTATCGATATCAGGGGAACTCCAGGTTTTACGGCATCGATACCCAGAATCATTGCTCTTGCAGTGACTTCGACCAGATGTCTGGCCTCGGGTGAGACTTTGCCGATCATAAAAGTTTCAGAGGAATCACCATAGAATCCGCCTACTATAGTGGTCAGGTCTATGTTAATGATATCACCATCTTTGATAATCTCTTTTTCTGAAGGAATCCCATGGCATACTACGTTATTTATTGACGTACAAAGTGACTTCGGGAATCCATGATATCCAAGACACGCGGGTACATGACCGGCATCTACAGTATGTTTATGCACAAGTTTGTTCAGATATTCGGTGCTGACACCGGCCTTTACAAAGGGGCGAATATAATCCATAAGACTGCCATTGAATTTTCCTGCAGCCCGCATCCCCTCGATCTCTGCAGGAGTCTTGATAAGCCCTTTTTTGCGGTGCTGCCCCTGCCGCTTTTCCCGACTTGCAGCCTCTGCCTTCTGGTCCTCAAACAGGTGGCATTTTTTATACTTACGCCCACTTCCACACCAGCACAAATCATTTCTTTCAATCATTGGAGTTCTCTGATTCCTGAATCAAATTGTGACATGAATAAAGAAAGGAAAAATAAATTCATTCCCGATATATCCAAAACCGGTAAAGTCATCTGCAATTAGTTTACGTAAAAAGGTGGCGATTATTGGAGATTAAGCGATAAAGAGCATCATCGGCCAAGCGTTAATCAAACCTTGGCACCGGGTAATCACTGTACCTGGTCAGCTTTACAAGATCATCATGAATAAGTCCGTTACTGCAGATAGCACCTGTGCCTGAAAGCCCGCTGCTGTTGCCTTCCCTGTCGCAGTATCTCCCTCCCGCCTCCTTCACAATAAGTGATCCTGCTGCAAAATCCCATGGTGAGAGCATGTACTCAAAATACCCGTCATACCTTCCGCAGGCAGTCCAGCACAAGTCAAGCGCAGCGCTCCCCATCCTCCGCATACCCTGAATATCAGCTTTGAACAGTCTGTACAGTGATCCCAGTGTTTTCTCCATCATCTCCCCCCGGTCATAGTAGAATCCGGTAGCGATTATCGAATCGCGTAAAGAGCTACGAGTTGATACAGAGACGGGTTTGCCATTTAGAAATGCCCCCCTGCCCTTTTCTGCTGAAAACAGTTCATCTCTGGAGGGATCGTAAACGGCACCGGCGAGAACTTCTCCTTTTTCGGCATAAGCTATTGAAACGGAATATTGAGGAATAGTATGTGCGAAATTGTTCGTGCCATCGAGCGGATCGATAATCCAGAGTTTTTCTGTATCTGTGCTTTGCCTGGAATGGGTCTCCTCGCTGAGTACCTCGATATCGGGATAAGCATCTTTAAGGCGGCGCAGGATTATCTCCTCTGCATTCATATCGGCCTGGGTAACAAGGTTATAGCTTGCACCCTTTTTCCTGGAGTGGGTTTTCCCCACGAGAGAAAAAATCAGCTTTCCGGCTTCTTTTGCGGTCTCTATTATTACTCTGGTTATATTTTGCATTGAACCAAAATAATTCCGGCGAAACGACATTGGTGGCATCGGTGGCGTCGGCATTAAATGCCAACGCCATGAAAAGAAAACCCCGGTAAACCGGGGTGAGAAAAATCGCGGCAATGGGATTTTGTTTTCTTAAAAGCCCGTTTCAACGGGCTTAACCTGGCTAGCGGTGGCATTTATGCCGCCGCTATGCCGCCTTATGCCACCGATTTCTTTTGTCTTTTCCATTTTTCTCTCCCCTATGGTATATTTCATATTCACAACAGATTTTGCCCCCACCGGGTATTTATAGATTATGATAAAATGGCAGAACCCCGGCAGAAGGATAATTCTGGCATCCGGCTCACCTCGACGGCAACAGATACTCTTACAAATGGGTTTTTCATTTGAGACAATACCACCGCCTACAATCGAGGAGCGGCAATACATTGAACCAACGAATCTGGAAGGATCTGTTCAGAAGCTTGCCTCCCTGAAAGCCGGCATAGTCTCAGGTAATTATCCGGAGTCCCTTGTTCTTGGAGCAGACACAATTGTAGTGAAAGACCGGGAGGTTCTTGGGAAACCCCGCGACCGTCAGGATGCTTTCAGGATGTTAAAAGGTCTCTCCGGAAGATCTCACGAAGTGATCACCGGTATTGCCCTTCGATGTGAGGAGACCGGCTTTTTCGAAAGCGGTTTTTCTTCCACAAAGGTATTTTTCAGGGAAATAGGTGATGAGGAGATCGATGCATATTTAAGCAATGATGAATACAGGGACAAAGCTGGTGCTTACGCTATTCAGGGAAAAGCACTTATATTTGTTGATAGGATTGAGGGCTGCTATTACAACGTAGTTGGCCTTCCGGTAAGTAACACAATATCTCTATTCAAGGAATTCAACGTGCGAAAGGAATCCGCAGATGTCAGAGAATAATCAGAAGGATCTCACCAACCCGCCGGAGAACTCAGGTGAAAGGGCAGGAGATATCCTCAGGAAAGAACGGATCAACCGTCGTATCACAATCGAGACGATCGCCAAAGATCTCAAGCTGAATGTTAATTACATCAAATCTCTGGAAGCGAGTGAGTATGAGTCACTTCCCGCGGATCCCTACGTGCGGGTTTATCTGAGATCATTAGCCAAGTACCTCTCATTGGATCCTGATGAGATTCTCAAGAAATTCTACATGGAACGCGGTATGAGCATTGACCAGTACGGCTGCGATCCATCGAACAAAATTCAGGTTTCGATGAGAGAGAAAGAGGAAAACAGAAGCCCGATGCTTATTATCGCGGTGATCCTGATTGTGCTCCTTGGTGCTTTCAGCTTCTTTGCGAATAAGAAGGGATGGATTTCATTTCCGGATTCTTCCTTTTCCACAGATTCTGCAACCACCACTGCATCAGGAACAGTGGTAAACGATTCAATTCTTGATGACAGTCTTTTTTCCGGTGCCCCCGTACAGCCATCAGACAGTCAGGTAGCAGTGGACACATCTGCGGTAGCAGCAGTTGACACTGGAATGATGCGTCTGACGATCACAGTTACAGGTGATTCAGTGTCGGTTCAGGTCTTCTCGGATGGAAAATCATGGAAAAATATTATCTATAATGGCGACATAAGGGAGTTTTATGCCCGCGACAGTCTCAATGTCCAGGTCGCCAACAACACCAAAGTAAAGTACGTTTTCAACGGCAATGAACTGCAGGTCAAAGGGAAAAACATGGTGATTTTCAAACTGAATAAATTGGGTAAACCAATACCCTGGTCTACCACCAGATGGAACACCACTTTTAAAGACCGTCTCTGACCATGTGGATAGACTCCCACGCTCATCTCTACGATTTTGATGAGAGAGAGGTTGAAGAACTGCTTGCGGAGGCCCGGAGGGAGTCTGTTTCCTGCGTTCTTTCCACGGCCACCAGTTTACAGACTGCCCAAAAGGTGATCTCCCAGTGCTCCTCATTCAAGGAAATTTACGGAGCAGTGGGAATCTCCCCTTTTGATGTGGAATCGCTTGATGAGAACTGGGAAACAGAGCTCTGTGCATTGCTGGACAATCCGGGAATCATAGCAGTCGGTGAAATCGGTATTGACAACACCAACCCCTCTTATCCTCCACTTCAAAAACAGATCCCGGTTTTCAAAAAGCAGCTTACCATTGCGCGTGAAATTGACAAACCTGCGGTTATTCACTCACGCGGTGCTGAAATCGAGGCTTTGGAGATCTGCATGGAACTGGGAATCAAAAAAGTCCTGTTCCATTGCTTTACAGGAAGCCGCGATTCACTGCTGAAGATTATCGAAGCCGGATACTGCATTTCATTTTCGGGTATCGTAACATTTAAAAACTCGCCTCTTACAGACCTTGTTCCGCTTGTCCCTGGTGATCGTCTGTTTATCGAGACGGATACCCCCTACCTCGCACCTGTTCCATTCAGGGGAAAAAGAAACAGACCCGGCCTGGTGCGTTATACCGGTGAAAAAATAGCGGAAATCAGGGGAGTGACAAGTAAAAAATTGATGGAGATTCTGGAGGAGAATTTCGGGAGATTCTTTGGGGTGAGTGTGTAAAGGGTGTTGTTGCCTCATTTTTATTATTCAGGTTTGGCGTCTCCTGTATCGATCGTGTTTCATTCAAAATCTGATTCTATAAACCTGGTGCATTTTACCCTTAAATATCGTTTCCTTTTCCAATGTCAACCCATTCTTCTCTGCCACCCGTATGGATTGCCTATTTTCCTTTAGAATGAGACTAATAACTGAGGATAATCCCAATTTGTTTTTTGCATAGCCTATGCAGCCTGCTGCAGCTTCAGTCCCGTACCCTTTACCCCAGAACTCATCATTGATTCTGTACCCAACTTCGATTTCCTCTTTTCCATCGATGGTTTGCTTAAACAATCCGCATATTCCCAGGAATCTCATATCGGTTTTCCTTATCACTGCCCAAAAGGATAAACCATCCTCACTCTGTCTTTTCTGAACTTCATTAAAGAACTCTTGAGCCTCTTTCCTGTTCAGTGTTTTTGGGAAAAATTTGTGGACTTTAGCATTTGCTAACAATTCTGCTAATTCCTCGAATCTGTTTTACTCAATTGTTTCAAGAATTAATCGTTCTGTTTCGAGTATTTTCATCTGGTTTACTCCTTATTCTCTGCGCCATATTAGCCTTATAAGCATTTCCTGACGTCATCTCTATAGTAATTTGCGACGTACTCGTCTGGTCTCTTAACGAATAAAACACAAAATACCTGTCTTTATACTACTATGCAAATGTCCGCATTCAAATACCCGCATTTCTCTTTGACCGGGTATTAATTTACGTCAATAATCAAAATAAATTACCTGTTTAATATAACTTGTAAATACCATTAAAATCTGTTCAATTGATTAGGTATAATCCGGAATCAGCCTTATCCATAGAAGAAGGCAGTACTTATGAAAAAGTAATGTGCTTGCTCATCTTTTTTTTTTCAGGTGTATCGACATTATTTCATGATTGTGATTTCGGGCTTTCCTCTCATAATGGGCCATTCGTAAACAACGATTCAATATCAATAGATACCACCATTATTACACACCTGGATACATCCATTGTGGTCACCTTTACAGTTAAAGTCTGGGAATGGGATATGCAATCGGGGTCATTCTTCGATATTGCCGACGCAAAAGTTTATTTTTTCGAAGGTCTATGCTGACACTACCCATTACAATGGCAGCCCGCTACGTGATTCGATAAAGATTATCAGCTCTTATCATCTTACAGACTGTATCAGAACCGAGTATATCATCAAAGAATATGACAACAGGGTTTATATAACGGCTGATATCATTTCTGATGTCGGTGCTTCCAGGTTATACTTTAAAACCCTGCTTAACAGATACAACGGTGTACTTCCTGATCCAGCCTGGCCAGGCCCAACCATTTACCTCTCAAAAAGAGCTGATGATCAGTCCTGAACTGGTCTGCTGTTTAGTTAAAGAAACAGACACAAAAATTCCAAATCCACCCGAAAATGGCCCTGAAAGGTGACAGAAACCTTTCAGAGCCTCGCGTCCTGTTTTATTTTCTTCTTTTTAACACAGGAAAAGTGAATATGTGGGTTGTATTCCTCTCTCTGGCGATTTTGGCTGTTTTCGTGCTCCTGTTCTACCTTCTTGTAGAACTCAACGAGCTTGAAAAAAAGGTCGTGAGTTTTTCCGAGGAGATAAATAAACATTATGAAAAGTGAAGATGCTCTGGGTCTGATAAATAAAAGTATCCGTTCTCTTCAGGCCTATCACCTCGAGCCTCTGGATCTGCCTGTAAAGCTCAACCAGAATGAAAATCCCTATGACTGGCCAGAACCGGTAAAAAAGGAGATAGCAGAGTTCTGCATGAACCGTCCCTGGAACCGCTATCCCCCATTTATCCCTGAAAATCTCAAGGAGAGGGTGGCTCAGTATGCCGGTGTTTCTCCTGAGGGAATTATCATCGGAAACGGTTCCAACGAGATGATCCTTATCCTGATGCTCTCACTGATGAGCAGGTCAGCGAAGGTCATAATCTCACAGCCTACATTTACCGTCTACAAACTTCTCTCTGACGGGCTTGGCGGAGAAACGCTTTGTGTAAGTATGAAAGATGACCTCTCTTTTGATGTAGATTCGCTGAAAAAAGCGTGCAGAGACAAACCGGGATCGGTTCTTATCCTCTGTTCTCCCAATAATCCCACCGGCGGTTCTCTCAGCCGTGAAGAGATCGAGGAAATCCTGGATGTACACACCGGATTCTTTATCCTGGATCAGGCATACGTGGAATTCGGCGGTTTCAACGCCATTCCCCTTATAAGCAGGTATCCTAATCTTATAATAACCCGCACATTCTCAAAAGCCTTTGCAGCAGCCGGTTTACGTCTGGGTTATATGATCGGTTCGCCAGAAATTATAGCAGAGATTAATAAGATTAAGCTGCCTTACAACGTGAACTTCTTTTCCGAGCATGTAGCATCGGTTCTGATCCGGAACCGTCCTTTGCTCGATAATACCATAAAGGAAATTATCTCAGAACGTGAGAGCCTCCTGCAGGTTCTCCGGAGTCTTCCTTTTGACAACGTTTATCCCAGTGAATCGAATTTCATTCTTGTCAGAACAGAAACGAAGCAGGCCCTTTTCGATTTTCTGAAATCAAAGGGTATTCTGATCAGGGATGTATCGAAGTATCCGATGCTTCAGAATTGCCTGCGGATAAGCATAGGTAAACCAGAGGAAAATGCTCTGCTTAAGGACGCACTCAGGGAGTACTTCAGCAGCAGGTGATTTTTTTGAATTGCAGTTGTAACCTGATTCATTGTAGAATTTATTGATATTTTATAAACTTTCAACTGACCGAAACCGGTCTGAAGATCTGGATTCAGAGTTTATAAATCAATCAAAAGGATAATATATTTTTTCCTTTTTCAAATCTGACCTCTGATCTCTGAACTCTGACCTTTGACAAAGTGAGTTTTTTATGACCAGAAAAGCAAAAGTTGAGCGAAAAACCAGAGAGACAGACATAGTTCTTGAACTTGTTCTGGATGGAAGCGGCAATTCCGAAGTGTCGACCGGAAACGGGTTTATGGATCACATGATGGTTCTTTTTTCCCGTCACGGGCTTTTTGACCTCAAGCTCACATGTAAAGGCGACACTCATATTGATTTCCACCACAGCGCCGAAGACATCGGAATCTGTCTTGGAGCGGCATTCAGCCAGGCGCTTGGTGATTTCAAAGGGATAACCCGTTACGGCACAGCTTATGTCCCCATGGATGAATCGCTTGCAAGGGTGTGCATTGACATTGCCGGAAGGCCCAATCTTGTCTATTCCGTAGAGCTGACAGATCGCAAAATCAACGATTTTGACTGTGATCTGGCTGAAGATTTCTTCAAAGCTTTTACAGACAATTCAAAGAGCACTGTCCATGTCGATCTTCTACGCGGCAGAAACAGTCATCATTCGCTTGAGGCAGTTTTCAAAGCATTTGGCAGAGCGTTGTCTGAGGCCTGCGCGATCAATCCCCGCGCCGCAAACCAGATCCCATCAACCAAAGGTGTGATGTAGCCAAGATGTTCAGAAGTGCATACTGTTTAAGGGCTTTTCTTTTTTTGCTGATTCTCATTACAGCTGCAATAGCTGAGGAAAGCCCTGAATTCAAGATTCTCAAATCCATTAAAGCACCTCAGGATCTCCTTTTCCCTCATTTCCCGCCCAGATATTGTGCCAGGGCACATCTCTCAGGAGATGTAGCAGAGGAGATGGCCACAGCCATAAAGAACCTCCAGCTCGAATCTCCAGTTTTCAGGGAGTATTTTGACGGCAAGGAGTTTCATCTTTATCTGGCCAATTCTAATTATCCTGAACAGACACGGGAACTGCTCTCAGGTCTTCTCAATCCTCTTGAGCTGATCAACATGGCTGTAGAGTCGGTTATCAAATACAAATCGGAAAAAGGTTTTGCCGAGCTGAGAGAACAGGCTGCAGCAACACATGAAATTTCAGATACAGACGGGAGGTCTGTTTACAGAATAAAACTGACCCCTCGTAAGGAGTATTTCGGGTACTCTTATAATGATAATGGAGCATATATAGATGAATCCTGGCTGAAGGAGTTGACCGTTGTTGTTGATTCCTCATCCGGACTTGTTTATGAAATCGATGCGCGCAGGCAGGACAGGCATTACACAGTGGAAGCGACTGAGAAGCCGGCTGCACGGGAGATAATTCTCAAATATGTTTTCAGTTACGAAATCAGAAACGGGATACCACTTCCCTCGGAGATGAGTTTTTTCACCAATGATGAACCGGTACTTGAGATAAAGGCGCTATATGGAGAATTTGGCAAAGAAACAGTATTTACCAGGAAAACGATTTGCGTTCAGCAGGAAAGCCAGAAATCCTGCCTGGATATAGGGTACACGGACTTTAAAGGGAAAGCCTGTCCGTCATCAAAAAAACGCGACACAAAGATTTACAACCGAAAGCTTGAGAAAGCGGCTTTACTTTCCAAAAAAGCTGCTGATCTGCTCAGAAACGGCAATATATCATCTTCAACCAGCGTATTAGAAGAACTGATTGAGAAATATGGAGATACTCCACAGGCTGTAGAGGCAAGAAGACTGCTGGCAAAACTGCCGCCTCAATTGAGGTGATTTCTTCTTTATGCCCCAACAGCCATTTTTCATTAAGTTTATAATGGTAAAATTCCGATATATATTATAGACTTATATATTCTCTAAATCCGGGAATTATACCGATTTGAATCTTTGTCCGATAGAAGGAGGAGCTATGCTTCCCGTTAGAATCCTATTTACAGGGATTATTGTTACTGTCGTATTGCTTGGATGCGGAAAGAAAAAAGTACAGGAAGAGATCACAGATATACCATCACTGGAAACATCAAGTGTTCCCGATATTTTTGATGAGTTCTACAAGGATGAAACAGAAACTCAGGAGATTTCAGAGCCAAAGGAAACAGAAAAGCCTGCCAAAGTGAAATACTCCTCCCCATCCACATCCTACTCTTCTGCAGAGATATCAGAAAGCGGAAGGTATGTTCTTCAGGTATCGACAATCAAATCCAGGGCATTTGCCGATGAGATCGCCGCGAAGCTTAATGAGAAAGGTTTTCCGGCCTATATTGCAGAAGTAAACAATCCCACTCCACAGCTCCCGGGAAAATACTACCGGGTCAGAATCGGATATTTCCAGACTGTATCTGCTGCAAGAAACTACGGTGAATCCGTACTTAACCCGGCAGGATATGATTACTGGGTTGACAACAAATCCAATGACAATGTAGGTATCGAGGGATACGGAATGGGTGAAGGTGCCTATTACGGAACACCATCTTCAAGCTCATCTTATATGGCAACGCCGGCTCCTGTTGCCAGCGAACCTCAGACTATTCAAACGGAACCTGTCTCACCTGTGACATCGACTCCGGCTGATGTACCACCTGCTCCCGCTGAAACCCCGTCATCTGAAATCAGTACATCAGTTGAACCGGCAGCGGCTGCACCTGCTCCGAGCACACCAGAACCAGAACCAGCACCTGAGCCGGCACCAGCCCAAAAGGAATCCGGCAGTAATCAATGGGGTGATGAAGAGTGGGAATCTGAGTGGAAATAGAATAAATTTCGACACGTATTAACAGGGATTGCGGTTTTTACCGGAATCCCTGTTTTATTTTTACAGGAATTTTCAAAAACGGGAGTTATTATTTTTATGCCTGGAGTAGCGCTGCAGAATCTCGGGTGCAGTAAGAATCTAATAGACGGAGAGAGAATCCTGGGATTCTTCCGGTCATCAGGATTTGAACCGGTGCAGGACATGCGTGAAGCAGAGATTATCATAGTCAATACCTGCGCATTTATCCGTGAAGCACAGGAAGAAGCGATAGAGACAATTCTGGAATCCGCTTCCTATAAAAAAGAGGGAAAATGCAGGACTCTTGTGGTAACAGGCTGTTTTTCCCAGCGCTACAGAGAAGAAGTTGCCGGCCAGTTTCCTGAAGTAAATATATGGGCTGGCGTTGACGACTGGGAAAAAGTTCTTGCAGAGCATTTCGCCAGCAGTAAACAGGTCTCTTTTGAACGAGAACTCATGGAACCTCTTTCAACCCAGTATATCAAGATAGCTGAAGGATGTTCTCACAAGTGTTCTTTCTGCGCCATACCTTCTATAAGGGGGCCGTTTAAAAGCAGATCCCCTCAGTCTATAATCGAGGAGGCGGTCTGGCTTTACAGCAAAGGCGCAAGAGAGCTTATCCTTGTCGCCCAGGACACATCATTTTACGGACGGGAATCAGGTTTTACCCTCACTGCACTTCTTGAGGAACTGCTCAAGAAGACATCATTCCACTGGATCCGCATGATGTATTTACATCCACAATTCGTTGATGACTCGCTTCTGAAGTTAGTCGCATCAGAGAAAAGAATCTGTCCCTATTTTGACATCCCTCTTCAGCATATTTCCGATCCGATACTGAAAAGCATGCATAGATCTCCCCTTTCGGCAGGTATTTACAAATTAATCGAGAGGATACGGTCTATTGTCCCTGATGCCGCACTGAGGAGTTCATTTATTCTGGGATACCCCGGGGAGAAGGAAAATCACTTCAATGAACTGCGTAAATTCATTGAGTTCGCCCGCTTCGACAAACTTGGTGTTTTCCCATTCTCTCCTGAGCAGGGTACAAGCGCATACAGCATGAAAGCACGTCCCCGGACATCTACAACTCAGAGACGTTGCGAGGAACTGATGCTTTTACAGAGGGAGGTCAGCAGAGAGATAATGGAAAGTAAAATTGGAACGAGCATTGAAGTTATAGTTGACTCTGTATCAGAGGATCCGGATTACAATTTTGAGGCACGTTCCAGATCAGATGCACCGGAGATCGATGGAAAAGTATTCATAAGCAGCGGAAGTTATGCTCCCGGAACTTTTGTAAAAGTAAAGATTTTCGGTGCCGGAGATTATGATCTATTCGCTGAGTCTCTGGACAAGGGATGCGATTGTTTATAAACAGGGGCAGGAATTATTTTGTGTCTGCCAGAAATTTAAAGGAGTCGTGGAAATGCCTACATACGAATATGAGTGTGAGAAATGCGGACACGTCTTTGAAGAGTTCCAGAGTATCAATGCCAAGCCGATTGAAACCTGTAAAAAGGAAGGTTGTGGTGGTTCTGTGAGGCGTCTCTTTTCTCCGGGAGCAGGTTTTTTGTTTAAAGGCAGCGGTTTTTACATCACCGATTACCGTTCCGATTCTTACAAAAAAGGTGCCAGCAGTGAAAGCACAAAGACATCAAGCTCCTCATCCAGTTCTTCAACAAGCTCCTCATCTTCTTTGTCGAAGAGCACAAGCTAGAGTGCTGTAAAATCATGTTTATTGATGAAGCAGTCATTAACGTCAAAGCTGGAGACGGGGGCAATGGGTGCTTCTCCTATGAGCGCCTGAAGTACAAACCTAAAGGAAGCCCTGACGGTGGAGATGGGGGGCGTGGTGGTCATATCTATGTTGTGGGTTCCACGCAAATTCACACTCTCCAGGATACTGCTTACCGCCAGCACTATAAAGCCTCCCGGGGCGAACACGGAAAAGGCTCGAGAAAATTCGGAGCCAAGGGTAAAGACATCTTCATACCGGTACCACTGGGAACTGTTATATACGATGAGACCAGCAATGAGATAATTGCAGACTGCCTCAAAGAGGGTGAACAGATTATCGTGGCAAAAGGGGGACGCGGCGGCAGGGGTAACGGATCACTGGTGTCGCCCAGAAACCCCAATCCGGAGAGATCTGAACCAGGAAAACCGGGAGAGGAGAAAAAACTCCGTCTGGTCCTTAAGAGCCTGGCTGATGTAGGGCTGGTTGGAAGACCCAATGCGGGAAAATCCACTTTTCTCACAAAAATTTCCAGAGCCCGTCCCAAAATTGCCGACTATCCATTTACCACAAAAGAGCCTCATCTGGGGATAGTAAAGATGCCATGGGGACATGATTCCTTTGTGGTCGCTGACATTCCCGGTCTGATCGAAGACTGCCACAAGGGTAAGGGTTTGGGAATCCGTTTCCTGCGTCATATCGAGCGTACGAAGGTCCTTGTCATTCTGGTAGAATCTTCTTCTGAGGACCCTGTTGCTGATGCAGATGTGCTGATAGAAGAAATGGGACACTACAGTAAAAGTTTATTGGAAAAACCCAGATATTTTATTCTCACTAAAACTGATCTCTTAAGCGAGGATAAGACTCAGAGGATTCCTGAAGGGTGGGGAGCCATGTCTGCTGTGACCGGAGAGGGTGTTAATGAGGTAATCGCAAAGATAAGTGAATTAGTGATCAAGAGCCGCAGAGAGAATCCGGATGTGATTTGCTGAAAACCTCCAATTTCCCGCAGATTTTTCCTTTTCCACACTGAAACAGCCATTTCCTTAAAACGCGATGATGTGCCATTACTACTAAGCAGTTAAACCCATCTCGAAAGGATTGTTTCTATGAAAAGGTTTTCAGGATCTGCGCTATGTTTTCTGGTGCTTTTTACCGCTGTTCAGGGTCAATCAATCAGGGCATCAAAACCGACTCACTATTTTTATACCCCTGCAGCTTACGTCAATCCCCCTTTTCACCTTGTTTTAAGCTTTCATGAGATATCTTTCAGCCTTCCAGCCAATCTTCAGTTGCAGGCATCGATCCTGGATAATATCGGGAGGGTAAATTTCGGAGCAAAATTTGGAATTCTTCAGAACTTTTCTCTGGGGGGCGGTTTAGCGTACAATCTGGTCCACATTGGGAATGGAGTCCATGGAATCACGCATCCAGCCAAACCCAGATTTGGTTTTTTCCTTACTTATGGCTTTGTGCAAACAGAGAAATTCGAATTTGCAGCCACTCCTCACACACAGATTGGAGAGCGGTTCTCCATTGGAGGAGATTTGGGAATGATGCTGACACCGCATGAGTTCTGGTCCGTGATTTTGGAATTCGGTTTATCAGTTGATACCAAAGATGGTCTGGTATATATGAATACTGACGGCGGGCTCAGAATTCATCCGCCAAAAATCCCATTCCTTTCTTTCGATGCTGGGATAGATCTGGAAGAATTTGCGGTAAACAATAATCCATCACCTACAGTAACCGTGTTCTTTGATGTAATCTTCGCGATGATAGTGCGCTAACCCGGTCTTATCTGTATCTGATGAGTGAATCAGTTTTCCGTCTATCTTGGCGGATGGATTATCAGTTTTTTGACCTTGCTTTTTACCGTTTTCTGAATCACAGGTGAAGTAGCTATTACCTGGTAGAGATAAATATCGGGTCCCAGGAGATTACCGACCTGATCCCTTCCATCCCATACCTCACCGTTTCTGGCATTTTTAAAGACCCTGACCACTTTGCCACTGAGAGTGTAGATCTTAATTGCAGCCAGCACATTCATCTGATTGTACTGCTGAGCGGTATTGGAGGGATAGAAATAAAACCTTGTACTTCTGCCCATTCTCATAGGATTGGGATAATTAAACACCTGATTGAGAGTGAGGTCAGTTTGATCTGTAATAACCAGTGTGAAAGATCTCCCGGAGAGGTTGCCAAGCAGGTCCTTTGATGTGATTTCAAGAGTATACTGCCCTGTTTTCAGTGAATTTTCCTCGAAGGCGATGGTTGCGCTGCCCCTTCTGTAATCACCCTCCCTGAACTGAAATCTATGATTAATATTTCTTCTGCTGAGAGTGCCCTTTATCTCCATTGTCAAGCCCTCATCGGGACCGGTCCCGGAGGCATCTATCCCGCTTTCATCAAAGAAATCGATTTCACACTTAAGCGGCAGTAGTGACACTATTTTATCAGTAAAGCTAGCACCGGCAGAAGCCATCTCAGGATTGTCATAAACGGGGCGGATCGTGATTCTTGGGCCTGAAGTATCATCAATGCTCGAAATTTTTTCAGATCCATGAAACACTATGTCATTTTTAATACCCAGTGCGACACTGCTTTTCCCATCTCTCCAGGCGTATGCAGTCAGTTTAACACCCGGTTTATCAAAAGAGATGTTTCTGGGTACAAGAACGACCTGCTCGAATTTACCATTGCGCACCTGAGTTTTTCCCTGGAAAACCGGTGTCCCTGGAAGCAGATATTTGAGATGGTTTTCAATATTCCCCCCATCTTTACGCATCGCCGAGTCCGGGGAGTTAAACAATCCGATCTGGACATAAGCAGGGCTGTTTCCGGAACCGTAATCCGTGTTGATTGAGCCATTCTCCCGCCTGACACTTCCAGAGATGGTTATTGTCTGCAGAGCCTTAATGGTGTCCACCGATTTGTTCTTACTGTTTTTTACCACAATGTCAACTTTGCCGGATCTCTTGATCATACGTATTGACGGGTCTCCAAGGACACAATATGTGCGGTGGTTCTCGTAAGGATCGATTATTTTGGCCGCAACAAGAGCCATCCCGACTCTGCTTGTGTCTGTTGACTCCATAGCCTTATCAAACAGGAATCCGTAATAGTAGGAAGCAAGGTTCTCATTTGAATTTGCATAAGCCAGCCTGGTGCTGGATACTGCGGCAACAGCCCCAGCATTCTTCGCTTTTACAAACGCTTCTGAAAGGCATTCGACACCGGGGATGTCAAATTTTCCAACAGAGCAGGAAAAGGATAACACCACAGGGTACCTTCTGGAGTTGTACATAGATGAGATGTCTTCATTTCTCAGAATATGCTCATCTGCCCACAAATTATCGGAACCATGGCCGAAATAGTTAACCACTCCCACACCATTATTGATCTCATTAATTATTGCCCTCGATGCCTCAGGCTTTTCCCAGGCATTATCCCACTCGTATTCGTAAAGGTATACTTTTTTCATGTCAATATAAGGCCAGTGTGATTCAATTATACCGGCAATCCGGTCTGATGAAATATGGTGAGGCGTCATGGAAACTATGGGATCCTCCTTGTCTCCCTGCATATCATCATCAGCCACAAACAATGCCCGGTTGCGCCAGTCCCCAAAATCCGCCAGATTTGGATCCTCTGTTTCCTTGATTTTTCTGACTATAGCCTCAGCCTCATCATGAGTGGAACATGGAATACGTCCGATTGCCAATTGCGGATTGTTTCCTTTTTTAGTATAAGTAAAGTAATCCTCGATTACCCTGTCACCGGAATAATAAACAGGAATAAGAGGAGAAGGAGCTCTAATTCCTTTATAATCATAATGCCCGGTACCCATCAGGATTAAAAAAGAGGGTGAACGGGGATTTTTCCAGTTCCTCGAAACATAAGTCACAAAATTCCGGATAGCTGTCGGGTCGGTGTCACCACCCGAAAAGAACCTGTATACATCATTGACCCTGACCACAACCGGCTGAAATCCTACTGAGTCCTTATGCTCAGCCAGTTCCTGTGCCTGAGAGAGGAAATCAGGATGAGTTATAATGATAAAATCGGTACCATTGCTGGTATTCCTCAGGTCTCCGACAGTATATCGGCTCCTGGGGAGATTCGATACGAGAGTCATTTCGGGCATCTGCTGGAGTACCCGCTCGGCACAGATAAAGTACCTTAATCCGGAGCCACCGGTATCCACCCAGGTAACCGACTCTCCCCTGCCATTGCGAATTGTATCTACAAGTGAAACATTTTTCTCATCCGTGGATAATCTGAAAATGTAAACCAGATCATCAGTAAGTATCCTGAGGTTATAGCGATGGATAAATGCAGAGTCTGATGAATAAACAGTATAACTTGAAAGAGAATCGGCTGTGAGAGTTCGCTGGTATTTGACCTGTACATCCTTTATTTCAACTGCAGATTTGATGTTGCCCGGGTCACCACTGAAGGTTATTCTGAAATCACCATTACCGATATCGTTGAAAGAATAGTATTCACCTGATTTACAATTGCTATAAGAATTCTTCCCCAGCGATATATTGAAACTGCCTCCGGCGGTAGGCGGCTGGGTTGTAACTTTAATAAAAACATCAGAAGATTTAACTGGTTGCGACAGGTTGAGATTCAAAGAAAATGATGAATTCCGCGAGGAAAGCTTTGCCCAGATCCACTCCAACCCGCCTGTTCTTTCCTCGTCCTTTGTCGGTTGCTCAAGTGAACGCTTGTACATGATCCTGTCATCAAAAGAGTCCAGAGTATCCAGAGCACCTTTTGCAGACTGAAAGACACCTATGCTTCTACCGTCACCATTTGACACAGTAAGCCAGTAATTGCGGTAGTCATCATAGCGGTCGAGTCGAAAGATAAATTCGTTTCTCCAGATCCAGTCCGATGCGCCACTTACATGAGCCAGGAAAAAATCATCCTTGTCTACAATGCCATTTCCATTCTTATCAACCCTTAAAAGCGGAACCTCTTCGATACCATCAGGAATAAACCCCTCATCGGCAACAGTATCCGGAAGTTCTCCTTTCAGAGAGGCAAAAAGCTTTACCTTCATTAGAGACACATCCCCAAAGAGTTGAACGATCCTGCTGCCGGGGATTTTTAGAATTCCATTTTCATTTATTGTCGCTTCGTTTGTACCACTGCGCCCGTCCCCGATTTTAAAACTGTAAACTTTATTGCTGAAACTTAAAGGAAATTTCTCAACAGTAGTCTTCTTAAGATGCCCCCCCGCATACCATCCTGAGGCGACCTTAAAATTGCAAACCAGCCTGCTTAACATGCCTTCATAATGAGAACGCGCAGATATTTTACCTATTCTGTAAACGGATGGCGGGAAAGCAATCCTGCAGTGTCCTCTGGTCACCATCTTCAGTGTGTTTGAAGTCCTGTCGTAAAGGAAAGGTCTGATTACGATCCGGGCAGTACGCATATCACCAAGCTGAGAATAAACAGGCTGAGATATCCACTGAGAAAACTTTACTTCCGGCTGACGTTCCTCAGGGCTGTCCGGATGTACCTCAATCTGGTTGTTCAGTCTGATTGTCTTGAATTCTTCAGCCACAAAGTTTACCGAAATGTCACCTTTCGGGGGTACTCCGATCAATACAGTGTAACCAGGTATAGCCGGTTCACCGCTTCCACCTGTCACTGTGTTCTGTCCACTGAAATAAAGCTGGGTATAGAGATGTCCCTTATGCAGAACAGAGAGAGTATCAACTTCTTCCATCACCCAGTTGAAGGTACATCTTTCAGAAGTGTTTTCAGTCACAGTTACCTGTGCTGACAACCTGGTAAACAAGCATATAGCGAGAAGAATCCAGATTTTTTTATGCATTCGAATTTCAATTTAAATGGTTAAATGATTAATTGCCGGTATGTGTTACCTGGACAGTGTGTAAAGATAAAAATAATCTCTGGTCTTAAAAAAGCCGAAGAATATGGGTAGAAGAATCCGGGAGAGCGAAACGACTGCAGCCGGTGTTGGTAAACCCCGGAGAATTAATCTATAATCCTCTTCCACACATGGCTCTATGTCTTGCCATGCCGCCCCTCTTTCACCGGAGCCATGATGGTGCAGCCTGGATTATTTTGCACAACAGGCAAGATTATACACCGTAAAGATTTTTGCGCACCTATTTCTGAACGATCACACCCTGAGATATGTTATGGCGAGGGGATGCGAACCTGACAATATACATGCCTTTTGCACCTGAAGGCACGCCATGCAGTAGATGCATCAACATCAGCAGAGCCCAGAAGTTTTCCATTCACTGAGTAAACCGGAACATGAGCAGGTAGCTTCGATTCAATCGAGATAAATCCTGGTATACTCTGGCAGGAGAAGATGCTCTGTTTTGATGAACCCGTAACAGGCTTAAATTTCACACCGACATTCCTGGTGCCGGAGGTCATCACGTAGATATAGTTACTGGGTGTGTATGCATAAGCGATGGGGCCATACTCCTTTGTTTCCCAAACATATGACGTGTTGGTGGTGTTAGAAGTGATCTTGACAAGAACGGCCTGAAACGAGCCCAAACCGGTAATTACTGTCCCTTCCGCAATAACTTTAGCATTCTGTGTCTGGGAGTAACCGCTTACAGTATACGTAGAGCTCCATGTCTTACCCACATAATGGGGCAACCCCATGGGCAAATAGGGAGAGTTTGTAGTTTTATACCGGCTGACTCCGGCACCAACACCTGAATCTCCTGAGCAGCTGTCCTCTGTTTTTTTCTAAGCTTTGTTTTTCGTACCTGTAATTCTTTACCTGGTAGATTTTGCACATCTGTTTTGGGGATCCTGTCAGTTTCCCCTCAAAATCGAAAGCACCTCGTAATTTATCCTCTCAGGATTGCTGTATTGCGGAAGATTCTGATGCAGACTCTCTCCTCTGGAGATGATGCCGAAATCCAGGTTTTTATAGTTCCAGTATGAGAAACCGATTTCCAAATCTTTGAGCACAATCAGCAAGTCTTCAAGCCACCTGAGCTGAGCCTGCAGCGGTACCGGCGCATACACCCCGAACTCATCACAAACAATCTCTACCTTGTACTTTTCACGAAAAGCAGTTACATTCTCGAGTTCTTTTCTAAACCGGTCCCTGTCCCAGTACCCATCCGACATGACAAGGCCGTATTTACGTATGAACCCATTCCCGTAATCACCGGGATAATCCCGTTCCTGCTTTATCTCCGGCTCATTTACCCATGGGGCATTCTGATGAGTAAAAAGGAGCGGCTCGTAAAAGTGAAAACAGTAGATAACCGAATCGGTATCGACAGGTGTTAAATCCTTAAAAGTTGAAGGCCAGTTCCACATATTCGAGCCTGTGATAATCTTGTTTCGCGGGGCGTATCTGCGAATATTTTTACATAGTTTATCCTTGATTTGATTCCATATCTCTGCATCAGGGGCAACAGGTTCATTGAGGACCTCGAAAATCACATTTTCCTTATCATTATAACGTTCAGCCAGAAACGCCCAGATCTTTTCTGTCTTTATCAGATATGTTGGGTCTTCGAAGAGTTTCTGCACTGGCTGATCGGTGGATTCGGCGAAATCATGCCCGGGACATTCATGAAGATCAAGAATGAGATAGAGAGAATTATCTTCCGCCCATTTAACTGCGTTATCAATGTTAGCAATCCGGCTTTGGATTGGATTTTCATCCTGATCAAAAAAGAGATAGAAGTCTATTGGAAGCCTCACATGGTTAAACCCCCATCCTTTTACCTGCGCGAAATCATCATTGCCCAGAAAAGTTTCCATGTGGAGATCTGTACTCGGGAAAGCTGCCGGGTCCTTCTCTTCTATAGCATCAATCTGGCTTAGCCATCCTCCGAAATTCACCCCTCTGAGTCGGTCCATTTTTTCTCCTTTGAAGTGAAGTAATGAAAGGAGAAAATACAAGATTTCAGAGATGAGTGGAGGGGGTGTTGGGAGTTGGGGGGGGGCATCTCTTAAATGAGGGATAAACTTAAATCGTTAAATCACAAAATCACCTCTGAGATCACCAGCAACTTAAACCATTAAATCACTAAATTACCTCTGAGATAAGAGATTTTATCACTATGTCACCTCCGGAATACTCAGAATTAACCCATAACACCCCATAACAATAGTATTTTCTCTATATTCCTAAACTCTTTTTTTTACCTTTTCCCTTTTTATCATGATCCTCTACCGATACATCATTAAAGAACATATCTTCCCTTTCCTGGTCTCCCTTAGCATCATCGTCTTTCTTTTCGTGATGCAGCAGATGGTTGTCCTGCTCGACAGAATCATCTCTAAAGGACTCGACCCCGCCGTAGTGCTGGAAATCTTCATAATTCAGTTAGGTTGGATTATAGCTCTGGCTATCCCCATGGCTATCCTCACTGCAACACTATGGAGTTTTGGAAGAATGTCAGGTGATAACGAAATCACTTCTATAAAGGCATCCGGACAAAGCCTCTCCCCTCTGATGATTCCTGTGTTTGCTGCTGCAGCGGTCATGGCAGTGATGCTGGTGTTTTTCAATGACCTTATACTCCCGGATGCTAATCACCGTACCGCAAATCTTCTCTCTGACATCTCCAGGAAAAAACCCGCCGCATTTATCGAACCTAAAATCCTTATACGGGATTTCACCGGGTATACTATCTATACCGAAGATGTCGATTCGAAAACAGGGCTGTTGAGGGGAATAAAAATCTTCAGCGATGCCCCAGGCCAGGACCCATCCACTACCGTAGCCGACAGCGGCACAATAAGGATGACTCCTGATGAGAAATACCTTGAGCTGACCCTGTATAATGGTGAAACTCACAGCATCTCCAGAAAGAACAACGAAGAATATTACGTGGGGAAATTCAACAAACAGACTATCTGTATCCAGAATGTTGATTCCAAATTCCAGCGTACTTCCTCTGATTACCGCAGTGACAGGGAAAAAAGCTCCTCGATGATGCTTTCCGATGTAAAGGAGTTGAAAAAAAACAACTCCAGTTTTTACTCCGAATACAGACAAATGCTCGATTCACTCTCATTAAAAATCTCCCGATTCGATTCTCTGAGCGCAAACTGCTCAGATACCCTGCAAGTGCATGATCCCTCTTTCGCCGCCTGGGCTGCAAGAATCGATTCTACCCGCAGATTTTCACCTGTAGAGTTACGCCGGGATATCGACCTCCTCAATCGTCTTCTGAGGCGCATTCGGTCAAATGACCTGATGATCAGCCAGTACATGGTAGAGGTCCATAAAAAATTCGCCATTCCGGTTGCATGTCTGGTTTTTGTACTTATAGGTGCTCCTCTGGGAATAATGGCAAAGAGAGGCGGGCTTACTGTCGGAGCCAGCTACAGCGTGTTTTTCTTTATCGCTTACTGGGCTTTTCTTATCGGAGGAGAAACTATGGCGGACAAGCTGATTATCCCTCCGGCAGTAGCAATGTGGGCTGGGAATGTGATAATTGGCATCTGCGGAGTGGTGCTGATTATTCTCATGCTCAAAGAAACCACTATCCGTTTTGACTGGCTTGTTGCATGGTGGCGCAAGATAGCTGGTAAAGAGCAGAAATTCATGCGCAGTTTGTCGAACAATTTCATTTTCAGAATTCCCGGCTTGATTTTCTGGGCTCCAAGATGGATTACCCGGAAGTTCATTGGTATTCTTCCCACTTACCTGATAGGTCTGTTTCTCAATTATGTAGTCGGGGTTATGGCTGCGATTACCGTTATTTTCATCATCCTGGACTATATAGGCAATCTTAAAAGATTCGAGGGTGTCTCTATAGTAAACATTGCCCTTTTCTACTGGTATTACCTTCCCTGGATAATTCAGATCACTATTCCGGTGGTTCTCCTTCTGGCATCGATGTTCTCCATTGGCAAGCTGGCGAAACTCAGTGAAATAACCGCCATGAAATCATCCGGAATTAATATACGTCAGCTTACATTTCCTCTTCTTTTTCTGGGCATCGTGCTTTCTGTCGCCACCTTTTACGGAGGAGAAAAAATTCTCCCTAAGGCCAACATGCTCCGAAGGGAACTGGCCGACAATATGAAAAATCCGGATGCATCGGGAAAAATATCAGGCGGGATACGGGAGTTCCGTCGCAACTTCTACTACTTCGGAAACCCAAACACAATTTTTGTGTTCCAGGAATTCAGCACTGTTCCGCAGATTGCCCGCAATGTGTGGAGAGAATCATTTGATAACAATAGCGTGGTGCAGAGAATACAGGCTGAGCGGATGATATACGACAGCACAGGATGGCGTTTCGTCAATGGTAAACTCCGGGACTTCAGTGGTCCTGTCCCACGAATAGAACTCTTTGATACTCTGAGAGACACCGTACTTACATCCACACCGGTTGAAATGGTCGAGCGGATTAAAGCCAAAGAGGAGATGAGCTACTGGGAGCTTAAAAGTTTCATCGAGGCTGCCAAAAAACGTGGAGAAAAAGTCAATAAATACATGGGTGAACTGGAATTTAAAATCGCACTTCCTTTCATGAATTTTATCGTGATACTGCTTGGAGTCGCCATTACTGCCCGCACAGGAAGGAAGGGTGGAGCGGTTCTGTTTGGCATCGGTCTGGCTCTCGTGTTCTCCTACTGGCTGATCTCCAGGTTTGCAATAGTGTTTGCCCAGAACGGCCACATGCCTACTCTGCTTGGAGCGTGGATAGGCAATATTATTTTCTTTGTTATCGGGCTGGTACTATATAGAAAGGCTGCCAGATGAACAATACTCTGAAGGTGCTTCTTGTCGATGATAACCATGATACCCTTGATCTTCTGGAGTTGTTCCTGTTTAAAGACTTCGAGGTACTTACTGCCATGAACGGCTTTGAGGGACTTAAAAGAGCTGAAGAGGAAATCCCGGATCTGATTATTACCGATATCATGATGCCAGTCATGGATGGTATCCGTTTCTTTAACAACCTTAAGAAACAAGAGAAAACAAATCATATACCTGTGATAGCCATTACTTCATTTGTAAAAAAGATCACAAGAAAGAGCCTGCTCAATATGGGCTTTACAGGTGTGGTTTCAAAACCCCTCGTTAAAGAAACAGTTCTGGAAACGGTCCGCAAAGCGATTAATTTACCATTAGATAAAAATGTCAAACATGCGTCAATTTAGTTTCCTGCTGCCCGCAGCCACAGTCCTGTTATGCTTTGCATTCTATTTCAGCGGTGGAGACGCTGCCAGAATCGGTGTTCCGCTCTGCCTGGGGGCTTCTCTGGTTATTCTTCTTTTCTCCGGAAGGCGTAAACCGACTCTCAACACCGCTCCTCCTGAAGAATCTCCTCAAGAATCAGCATTCCCAAAAATCTCTCAAAAACAGGTTGATGAGGAAACAGGTGTCGTGCAGATCGCAGCTCTTGGTTCCGAGCATCGCAGAACCCAGTGGCAGAATGTAGAAACCAAAGTCGATGAAATTCTTGACAACTGCATCAAACTGATCAGGGCCAGAATTGACGCACACACTGTGGCTGTGTTTTTTCCCACAATCGATGGGGGATTCAAACTCAGAAGGTACTCATCAAACTGCGAGTTCATTAACAGGGAGGCCGTAATCTATCCCGGTGTGGGCGTTATAGGTGGATTTCTCAAAGACGGGCTGAAGCAGCTTAATCTGAAGGAGATCATGAGCGACAGCATGACCCTCTATTATTACGACAAGGATGCGGGGATACGCTCACTGATGGCCAGTCCCATTATTGCCGGCGGTACGGAACGGGGAACGATTATTGTAGATAGTACAAATAAGAAAAATTTCAGCGATGAGGACCATGCGTACCTCGCACTTGTAGCCTCGCTTCTGGGCCAGGCAGTCTTCAGCACCTATCTATGCACAGAACACAAACTGGAGCATATACGTCTGGCAGCGATGAGCAGTATAGAAAAAGAGTTCTTCAGGAACCTCTCTCTGGACCACATACTTGACAAAATGACAGAGATTATCCCCTTTGCCATTGCCTGTGACCGGCTCACAATAAGCATCAGATCCGAGGATGGTAATAATGCTTCTATCTTGCGCGCATGGGGAAATAACGCGGAGTTCTTCAGAAACCGGCAATTCTCTCTCAAGGATAAAAACCTGGCTGCTCTGACATACGCCAAGGATTTGTGCCTGAGCCGCAATTACTCAAGGGAATACAAGGAGATCAAGTACTTCGATGATGAGCCCAGAGATGAGGAGTTTAACTCCTTTCTGGCGGTTCCGGTGGGTGTTGATGAATGCAAGGGACTGATCCTGGTTGAATCACTGAAGCGCAACGCTTTCGGAGATTCATGCAAAGAGCTTCTCTCCCGTATAGCAACATCGGCAGGTCTGGCAATAGAGAAAATCATGATATTTGAAAAGGCCAGGGAACTGGCCACCCATGACGGCCTCACCGGACTTTACAACCACCGGCAGTTCCAGCAGATTCTGAAAGACGAAATCACACGGGCGATACGTTACAACGACCCTCTCACTCTTGTCATCTGCGATATAGACTACTTCAAGAAAGTAAATGACACCTGGGGACACCAGTTCGGAGATACTGTGCTCAAGGGAGTCGCAACCCACCTCAATGAAAGTATCCGCCAGGGTGTGGACACTGCCTCCAGATACGGTGGTGAGGAGTTCGCTCTTGTACTTGTAAAAACAGATCTCGAGGGAGCGATAGAGACTGCAGAGCGAATCAGATCCCAGATTCACCAGATCACCTTCAAAGCCCCGTCAGGAGAGGATGTACATGTATCCATGAGCCTTGGTATCGCAGCCTACCGCCAGCACGCACGCCATATCGATGAACTCATAAAGAAAGCAGACAAAGCTCTTTACAGAGCTAAGGAAAACGGGAGAAACAGAGTAGAGGTGTTTTAATCCGCTAAGTTTAGCGTTCAAGAAAACTCTGTTTTTTCGGAACCACAATAGGTTGATTTCAATTCCGGAAATTCAGAAAACCAGATCCTGGATATCCCCGATCTTCCTGCATGGTATCAGCTTTACACCAAAGGAATCAGTAAACCAGTCGGAATTCCTCCCCGGTGGAGGCACAATACACTCTTTGAATCCCAGATGTGCCGCCTCTTTGATACGCGGTCCCATGTTACTGACCAGCCGTACCTCCCCGCCAAGTCCCAGTTCACCTGTAAATGCAATATCCTGCCGTATGGGCTTGTTACGGAATGAGGAGAGGACAGCAGCGCAAATTCCCAGGTCAATGGCCGGTTCAGAAACGGTGAGGCCTCCGGCAACATTGAAGAAAATATCATGGTCACCCAGAACTATGCCACCGTGGCGTTCGAGCACTGCAAGCAGGAGTGAAAGCTTTTTGGGGTTTATACCTGAAGCCACACGCTGGGGCAGGCCGAAATGAGATCTGTTTACAAGTGCCTGAAGTTCCACAACCAGAACACGGCTCCCCTCAAGAACAGGAACAACCGATGTGCCCACCTGGGGATTGTGCCTGTTTGTAAGGAAAAACTCGGAAGCATTCGATACCTCGGAAAGCCCGGAGTCGGACATGGAAAGAAGCGCAATCTCACCGGAAGGTCCAAAGCGGTTTTTCACCGCTCTTAACATACGATATTGATAGACAGAATCCCCCTCAAAGTAAAGCACAGTATCCACCATGTGCTCAAGAACTCTTGGTCCGGCTATGGAGCCGTCCTTGGTCACATGTCCGATAAGAAAAAAAACTGTTCCGTTCTCTTTTGCATAACGCAGAAGTTTTGCTGCGCTCTCCCTTACCTGCGCAACACTCCCCGGAGCGCTCTCCATCTCCTCTGTAAAAACTGTCTGAATCGAATCGACCACAACCATCTCCGGTTTGTGCTCCATAAGTATTCCCAGAATCGATTCCACTGCAGTCTCTGTCACCACCTGTACCGGCGAATTTGCACATCCAAGCCTCTTCGCCCGCATCGTGACCTGTTCTGAGGATTCCTCACCGGTAATGTACATCACCTTCATACCGGAATCAGCCAGCCTGGATGCGAACTGAAGAAGAAGGGTCGATTTGCCTATGCCAGGATCGCCGCCAGTAAGGATAAAGGCGCCTTTTACCAGACCTCCGCCAAGCACCCGGTCAATTTCCTTGAACCCGCTTTTAACACGTGCAGTATCGGTCGATTTACACTCGGAGAGAAGCTGCGGCTGTGAAGTAACACCGCTCTTTACCGGCTTTGAACTGCCGCCTGAGGAGATCCGAATCTCGGCAATGGTATCCCATGCACCACAATTATCGCATTTACCGCGCCATTTGGAGTAATCCTGTCCGCAACTGTTGCAGACGTATGCTGTTTTGCTTTTCCTGTTCATACAGATTCGGAAAGCCCGGCTTGAGACATCATTACCCGATGGAACAATTACCCCTCATCGTTTCTCCACGCCTCCATCTCTGATTCCTCTCTATCAGATCTCTGAGGCATCCTGAATTTATATTCAGCGGGGTTCTCCTGACGAAGTCTGTTGAGGTTGAATGTTCCGGCATAGGAACCCTCTTCCTCAACTGCGTAGTGAAGCTTGCGCTGGCCACGGATGAACTGCTGTATATAAGGATTTCTGGATTTGCGGATCTCTGCTGGAGTACCATCGAAAATGATTTTCCCCTCGTGAATCATCGCGATCTTGTCGGCTATCTTGTAAGCGGACCCGATATCATGTGTCACCACTATCGATGTCATCCCCAGCTTCTCTTTCAGACTCAGGATAAGGTCATTTATCTTGTCGGTCATGATTGGGTCGAGCGCCGATGTAGGCTCATCGTAAAGCATAATCTCCGGTTTCATTACAATGGCTCTGGCCAATCCTACCCTGCTGCGCATTCCACCTGAGAGTTCGGAGGGCATCTTGGTCTTAAACTCCTCTCTCAGTCCAACCATCTCCAGAGATTCACCTACTATTTTGTCAATCTCCTCAGTTGTGAAACTTGTGTGCTCCCTCAGGGGAAAAGCAAGATTCTCACCCACACTCATTGAGTCAAAGAGGGCTGCACCCTGAAACAGTATCCCGAAGCGTTTTCTTGACTTTTTAAACTCCGAGGACTTCATATTGGGATAAGAAATCACCTCCTTATCCAGCAATATCCTGCCCCCGTCGGGAAATATCAGACCTATTATATGTCTGAACAGTACTGTCTTTCCGCTTCCTGACTGGCCGATGATACAGGTAATCTGCCCTTTTTTGATCTCCAGATTGATATCATCAAGGACTACCTGATTTCCGAAATGCTTCTTAAGGTGCTCTATTTTTAACATCTATCATTCCACGACTGCTGTTTAACCGCTTTAAAACCGCATGATTCCAGTATTTCTGTCTTTATCTACAGGCCTGTAATCACATTACCAGCAAGGCGATAATAAAGTCAAATACCAGAATCAGAACCGCAGATGTCACCACCGCCTTGGTAGTGGCATTTCCAACTCCCTCTGCCCCACCCTTTGCCTCAAAACCAAAATGGGCACCGGTTATTGCCACAATGGCTCCAAACACCATCGTTTTGCTTATCCCGATGAACACATCATGTGCATTAAAAAATAACTTCAGCCCGCTCAAATAGGTGAATAAAGTGACATCCACTGTCAGTACTACAGTGATGATTGCACCTATGAAAGCCAGAAATTCGGCCCAGATTGTAAGCACTGGAAGCATAATCACACAAGCAGCAGTTTTGGGAACAATAAGATATCTTATGGGATCAAGAACCAGAACCTGCATTGCGTCAAGCTGTTCACTTGTCTTCATCGACCCCACCTCAGCAGCAATACCGGTGGCGACCCGCCCTGCAAACACCATGGCCGTTATCACCGGACCCAGTTCTGTAACGATGCTTTTACAGACCAGTACTCCTAGATATCTCATGGGTATAAAACCTGACATCTGGTAGACTGCCTGAGTCACAGTCACCGACCCTAGAAAAAGGGCTATTATCGAAACAAGAGGAACTGATTCTATTCCAAGATTGAACATGTGGGAGATCGTGATATCAGGATTTTTAAACAGAAGATGGATACGGAAAATTGTCTGCTTCGCAAGTACACCGTACCTGTAAACGCTCCTGAGAAAGCCTCCCCCAAATGAAGCAAGGTTGCGTCCCCTCTCTCCAATTTTACAAACACCTTCTGTCAGAAAATTCAAAATTCCCCTGTCTCCTCGACACGTTCGGAAAGGTTGTCAAACTTCGCGTAATCCTTGATAAAAGCGACGTGCGCCGTTCCAATGGGTCCGTTTCTCTGTTTTCCTACTATTATCTCAGCCTTCCCCTTCGCATTCTCATCATCCTTATTATACACCTCGTCACGATACACAAAAAGCACCAGGTCAGCATCCTGCTCGATAGCCCCGGACTCACGAAGGTCTGAAAGCTGGGGACGATGATTGCCGGTGCGTTGCTCTACAGCACGCGAGAGTTGAGAAAGCGCTATAACCGGAACGTCAAGCTCTTTGGCAACCCCCTTCAAAGCTCTTGATATCTGAGAAATCTCCTGTTGACGGCTCTCGACCTTGCCGGTTGATCCCATGAGCTGAAGGTAGTCAATCACTATCAGTTCAAGATTGTTCTGCGCCTTCAGACGCCTTGCCTTGGCTTTGAGTTCCAGCACCGTTATTGCAGGAGTATCGTCAATGTATATAGGTGCTTCTGCAAGCGGGCCGGCAGCCAGACTCAACTTGGGAAGATCTCTTTTGGGAAGTGTACCGCTGCGTAACTGATGCATGTTTACACGTGCCTCTGAGCACAGCATACGCTGAACAAGAGATGCTTTGGACATTTCAAGGGAAAATATCGCTGACGGGCGCTTACCATGGATAGCGGCATTGAGCACTATCGATAAAGCAAGCGCAGTCTTTCCCATCGAGGGGCGGGCAGCGAGGATCACCAGGTCACCCTTCTGAAGCCCGGTTGTCATCTCGTCAAGTTCCTTGAACCCGGTCATTATCCCTTTGAAACTCCCCTTGGAGTAACCCTCTATCTCCTCGAAAGTCCTGGGAAGAAGCTGTCCGACAGATTCGAATTTATTCTTGATTCGCGACTCTGAGATCGCGAAAATCTTCGACTCCGCAATGTCAAGGACTTTCTGCGCATCTATTTCCGCGTTGAAACAGTCAGTTGTCACTTCTCCAGCTATGGTTATCAACTGACGCAGGGTCGCTTTCTCAAGCAGTATCGACGCATAGTACTCGATATTCGCCGAAGTTGCTATGCTCTCTGCAAGTTCCCCGAGATAAGTCTCCTCTCCTACCGCGGAAAGCCAGCCCTTCTTTCTCAAGGTATCCGCCAGTGTCACAATGTCAATTGGAATGCTCTTCTCGAACATCTCCCTCATGCAGAGGAAAATTTTACTGTTTGCACCTGAGTAAAACGCATTCTCATCCAGAAGTTCCAATGCCGCAATTGCTGCATGGGAATCGATCAGCATCGACCCCAATACAGTCCTTTCAACATCCAGAGCCTGAGGCGGAATCCGGTCTGAAATCGGCATGGATTTAGTATTACTGTTTTGCAGTACCATTTATACCTAAACTTTCCATTAATACCTTGAATTTCTGAAGATCTTCCCAGGCAGGTTTCTTGTATTCCGCATTACGCAAAAGAGCCGCGGGATGATACACCACCATCAGGGGAATTCCATTATAATCATGCACCTTTGAGCGTAGTTTTGCAATACTGTCTGTGCAGCCAAGAAGCACATGTGCTGCAATCCTCCCCAGAATCAGAATGGCTCTGGGTTTAATTACCGCTATCTGGGTTAATAGCAGTGGTATACACGACAGTATCTCTGAAGTCTCAGGGTTCCTGTTCTCAGGAGGGCGACACTTTAAAACATTGGTGATAAACACATCTTTGTTTCTGTCCAGTCCTATAGCGGCAAGCATTTTGGTCAGGAGCTGCCCGGCCTCACCCACAAACGGCAATCCCTGGTGATCCTCTTCTGATCCCGGAGCCTCACCAATCACCATGATCGAGGCCTCCGCATTACCAGACCCGAAAACAAATTTTTTCCGTTTCTGGTGGAGATGGCAGTTTGCACAGCCCTTCCGGAACAGTTCTGCCAGTGCTTCTCTCTTAGGAAGTGCCAAAAGAGCCGGATCTGGAACAAAAGACTGCGCCCGGGGCTTCTCTTTAGCGGGTTTCAGGCCAAGCTGATCAACAGTAGGCAAACCTTTCAGCAGTGATGATGCTGATTGTGATGATGCTGATATAGAAGTCTTTTTCGGTTGGGAGATGGCTGGTTTGATAGCAGTCGTGAAATCCGCTTTTTCTACCCTTGAGACATCTTGCAACTCTTTAACACTGAAACCTCTGCTGAGGACAAAATCAGGCATCGAGAGCTGACGCTGCTGGTGCAGCCAGGCAAAAATTTTTTTCCTATCAAGCATTGTTCCCCGGAAACGAATCGATTAAATCAGATTCAGATACAGATAGAAGCAACAAAAGCCTTTTCTCCAGTTAAAAAAAACACACTGCTTTATCGTTTCAACAGTCTCTCTGCCGTCCTCTGAAAAATCGCCCTCGCAATCTCATCTTTGCTAAGTACCGGCAATTCCTCCCTGTAACCATCACGGCACAGAATTGTTACACTGCTTGTGGAGAGGCCCAGAGAAGACTCGACACGATTATAAATTATCATATCGCACCCCTTCTTTTCCATCTTCCTGATCGCCCTTTCCGGACCGGCTGAACTCTCCAGGGAAAAGCCTGCTAAAAACCGGTTTCCTTTCTCTTTTCCCAGACCTGCAAGTATATCAGGATTGGCTTCCAGCTCCAGGAGCAATTTCCCATCCCCGCTGCGCTGTATTTTATCACCTGAAAAGTTCACAGGACGAAAATCGGAAACTGCTGCGGCCATTATGCAGATATCTGTATCCTTGAAATATCTGGTAAGCTCCGCCTGCATCTGTTCCGCAGTTGTCACATTGATAACTCTGGCGCCGGATGGAAGGCTGTGGCAGGCAGGTCCGCTCACAACAGTCACCTCAGCACCCATAAGAAGTGCCTGGCGAGCCAGCGCTGCACCCATCTTTCCGGATGAGCGGTTGGTAATAACCCGCACCGGATCAATAGGCTCCTCTGTGGGCCCTGATGAAATCAGGACTTTTTTACCTTTGAGAAGAGCAGTACCCGAAAGAAAAGAGAATGCGTACTCTGCTATCTCCTCAGGTTCAATCATCCTGCCCTCACCGGAATCACCGCAGGCAAGTTCTCCCGAAGACACCGGAAGCACGGAGATGCCCCGGCTTTTAAGCGTTTCAATATTGTTTCCGGTCGCCTGATTATTCCACATGACAGTGTTCATAGCCGGAGCAAGCATGATCTTTGACTCAGGGATTGAAAGTGCGAGAGTCGTGAGAAGATTGTCACCTATTCCGGCGGCTATCTTGGCGACAGTGTTGGCGGTAGCAGGACAGATAAGAAAGAGGTCCGCCCACTCGGAGAGACGGATATGATCCATGTCGTAGACAGATGCGCTGTCACTGTAAAGCGGATGACCAGTAAGTGTCCTCAGGACCTCTTCACCCACAAATCCCCGGGCACAGGGGGTGATCACCACCTTGACATCCGCACCACGCTTCCTGAGAAGACGGATCAGGTGCGGAACCTTATACGCGGCAATCCCACCCGTTATTCCTGTCAGTATCCGGAAGGCGCCCTGCATAAAAAATCACTTATAAGGAGTCCGAAGCTGACCTGAGTCAGCTTACAGCTTCCCCGCTCTCTTCGTTTTCAACGACCCGGCCTTCAAAAAGCCGCTTCAGAGCGAGAGTTGTGGGTTTTTCACTGGTGTTGACAATATCAAGCCGGATCTGATCATTGATAAAACGGGCTTCCTGAGATGCCATCAGAACCGCTTTGTAGCGGTTAATGCCACGCTTTTCGAGTTTGTCAAGTTCCAGTTCAAGTAAATCGGCCATCTTTACCTCCTGTTTGCAGTACCATGTACCGCTATTCTATGTTCTGTATCTGTTCGCGAATCTTTTCGATGTTCTCTTTGAGCTTGACAGATTGATGAGATATCTCTGTGTCATTGGCCTTTGATCCAATAGTGTTGGCCTCCCGGTTCATCTCCTGAAGAAGAAAACTCATCCTCTTCCCGACAGGCTCATCCATATCCAGATCCTCACTGAACTTCAGTATGTGCGCCCTCAGACGGGTACACTCCTCAGAAATATCAAGCCTGTCTGCAAAAATCGCCACCTCGGTTGCAATCCTCATCGGATCGGGTGCACTGTCAATAAGCTTCTTTATCCTCTCAGTGAGAGACTTGGAATACTCGCTGATCCTCACAGGAGCTCTTTTTTCAACCTGCGCAAGAGTTCGGCTGATTTCTTTCAATATTTTCTTCAAATCTTTGCTTATATATACACCTTCAGCCTCACGCGTCTTCTGAAAAGCCACTATAGCTTTGGAAAGAATCGGCTTGATATGCTTCCACAGCGTCTTTTCATCGAAAGTTGTCGTCTCGGTCTTAATGAAATCACTGAAATGGAGCAGATCAGAAATAGTCACCCCCCCTTCCAGCTTATACCTGTCCCTGATCTCATTAAATATGTCCATGTAGCTGTTTACTGATGCTTTGTTCCAGGTAAGCTTTGTCCCCTCTTCCTCCCGATCACAGGTTATCACTGCTGAGACAGAACCTCTGGAGATAACCGATGAGATCTCCTTTTTGACCAACTGCTCGACATTGGAAGCAAACCGGGGCAGCCTGACCTGAAGCTCCATAAAACGATTGTTAACTGCCCTGATCTCGATCTTGTAAGTGCCCGACGGGGTTGTACCTTCGGCTAACCCGAACCCTGTCATGCTACGAATTGGCATATTTTCCTGATTATCCTTAGTGGGACGCGTGAAGTAAAAAACCTGTAAAATATAGTATTTGCCGGCGGGGTAAGCAATTTCAGGGTAACAGGCATTGATTGCAAGTGTTACTGAATGCCTGTTTTCACAGACATGACGAAACCATGGTAACAGTCGTTCTTTATAAGCAACACCATCACCTCAACATCGTTCCCGAGAAAGCGGGAACCCAGCATTCAATTCATATTGCTCCTGGATGCCTGTTTTCACAGGCATGACGCCTTGGGGTAGCGGGTGTTCTTTGCAAACAATGTCCTTTCCTCCACGTCAATCCACCGAAAACAGGAACCCAGTCCTGCATGAGTAAATATTCCCCCTTACAAAGCCGTATTTTTCTATAATTCTGTTACCATTTACCTGTTCAGGCTTCATACCCTGAACCCTGTAAAAAAAAACAATTATTTTGTACTCTTTATCCCGGAAAGCCAGGAGTCTGCATGAAGAAAATTCTAATTACAGGTGGTGTTGCAGGAGGAGCAAGCTTTGCCGCGCGGATGCGTCGCCTCGATGAAACAGCAGAGATTATAATGTTCGAAAGAGGAGATTTTATCTCTTTTGCAAATTGCGGCCTTCCATACCACATCGCAGAAATAATCAAGAATCGCCAGAACCTTATCATTCAAACTCCTGAAAGCTTCTCAACCCGCTTCAGGGTCGATGTCAGAACAGGCTCTGAAGTTATATCAGTTGATACAGTAAACAGAAAAGTCACCGTAAAAAGCGGAAACAGCACATATGAGGAATCTTACGACTACCTTGTCCTCTCCCCGGGCGCTGCTCCGATACGCCCTCCGATAGAGGGTATTGACAATCAAAGAATTGTTACGCTGCGCAACATACCCGACATGGACAAAATTAAACGGCTGGTCGATGCGGGGCAGGTCCGTGAGGCGGTAATAGTGGGCGGCGGTTTTATCGGACTGGAGATGGCGGAGGCATTGAAAGAACGTGGAACAGAAGTAACCCTGGTTGAAGCCGCTGATCAGGTGTTTGCTCCGGCTGACCCGGAAATGGCCGCTTCTGTTTCTCAACAGCTCAAGCTACACAAAGTAAAGCTGTTTCTCAGTGACGGCGTCAGGAAATTCAGCAGTGAAAGCGATGGAAAAGTGCGGGTTTTTCTCAACAGCGGCAGAAGTATCGATGCTGACCTGGTAGTACTATCAATTGGCGTGCGACCCGACACAGCATTCCTCGCTCAATCCGGAATCAAACTCAACTCTAAAGGCGCCATCATTGTCGATGAGCAGATGCGGACCAGCGCTGAAAATGTTTACGCACTGGGCGATGCAGTCGAGGTTACAGATTTTGTTACAGGAGAGAAAACCCATATTCCACTTGCCGGACCCGCTAACAGGCAGGGACGCCTTATCGCTGATCTGATCTCCGGCCGTGATGTAAAGTACTCACACACCCAGGGAACCTCTATCTGCAAAATTTTTGACCTTTCTGCAGCAACTACCGGACTCAATGAAAAAAATGCTCGTGCTAAAAATATCCCTTATCTGAAATCTTACACCCATTCTTCAAGCCATGCCTCCTACTACCCGGGAGCAAGTCCGGTGTCGATCAAACTGATCTTCTCACCCGGAGACGGCAGAGTTCTGGGAGCACAGGCAACAGGCACAAAAGGAGTTGACAAAAGAATTGATGTACTTGCTACCGCAGTAAGACACAGACTCACAGTTAATGATCTGGCCGATCTGGAACTGGCATACGCTCCCCCTTACGGAAGCGCCAAAGACCCTGTCAATATTGCCGGCTATGTCGCACAGAATATCCTCAATGGATTGACTCCTGCCTGCTATGCAGAAGATATTCCACAGTTAAAGAATGAGGGTTACGTTCTCCTCGATGTCAGGACCAAAGTGGAATATGAACAGGGAAATATCCCCGGTTCAGTTAACATACCTATCGATGAACTCCGGGAAAAACTCACCGAACTCGACAAAAGCAAGCCTGTAGTGGCCTACTGCCAGGTGGGACTGAGAGGCCATCTGGCCACCCGTCTGCTTATTCAGAACGGGTTTACGGCTAAAAATCTTTCCGGCGGTTACAGAACCTATTGTGCGTATTTCCCTGAAGACAATGCCGCTGATACAAAGCAGAGCGCATCGCAGGATGTCCGTGATGATGGTACAATAGTGTCAAGTTCACTTCAGGAGCCTGAAGTGATCACAATTGACGCCTGCGGGCTCCAGTGCCCTGGCCCTGTGATGAAACTCAAAGAGGGACTCGATCGGATTGCCGAAAACGAAACAGTGAAAATCAAAGCAACTGATCCGGGGTTTGCAGCAGATATACCCTCCTGGTGCAAACGTACAGGGAACACACTTCTGGACATGAAGATTGACAATGGCGTATACAGTGCACTCGTGCGCAAAGGCAGTCAGACAAACAAATGTCTCCTTCCCCAGGATATCCGATCCAGCAAGACCATGGTCATCTTTTCAAATGACTTTGATAAAATGGTTGCGGCATTCATCATCGCCAATGGAGCAGCCTCGATGGGAAGCAGTGTGACCATGTTTTTCACCTTCTGGGGGCTAAACCTTCTCAGAAAAGTGAAAAATGTGAAAGTCAGGAAAACCCTGCTTGAAAAGATGTTTGGTATGATGATGCCCAAAGGCCCTTCAAAACTGACCCTCTCAAAGATGAACATGGGGGGAATGGGCGGTGCAATGATCCGCTATATCATGAGGAAGAAAAATGTGTACTCTCTCCAGACACTCATGGAGGAAGCCATGCGCAACGGAGTACGTCTGGTAGCGTGCACAATGTCGATGGACATAATGGGAATAAAGAAAGAGGAGCTTATTGACGGAGTAGAGTTCGGAGGAGTTGCATCATACCTGAACGTTGCCGACAGTTCCGGTTATAACCTGTTTATCTGACTTCTTCTTTCGGTGTCGGCATCATTTCTATCCGGCAGTGAATGTTTACCATCGAGGTGAAAAGTGTTCTTTACAAGCAACACTTTCACCTCAACGCCGTTCTTGCGAAAGCAGGAACCCAGTTTTCAGGTTAGTGAAAAGTCAAACCCTGGGCTTTTTTCTTAAATTCACAAAGCAGATTAAGTGCATTTATAGGGGTAAGAGTATCAATATCGATGTTCTGTATCTGATGGATAAGCTCCGAGTAAGCCGAATCTATCGCGTTCATCTGAACACCGGAAAACAGCTCAAGCTGATCTTTCCTGCTCTTCTCCTCATAATGCCTGGCAAGAACAGGTTTGTGATCCGGTGTAAGCTCCATGTTTTCCAGATTGGCTAAAATCTCCCTGGCTCTGATTATCACCTTCCGCGGTATGCCTGCCAGACGCGCAACCTGAATTCCATAGGAGTGATCACAACTCCCGGTATCAATTTTCCGCAAGAATATGATCTGATCGTTCCACTCCTTTACCTTCACATGAAAATTCTTTATGCGCGGGTAGAGAATCGATAGTTCGGCAAGTTCGTGATAATGGGTGGCAAACAATGTCCGCCCCCGCTTTCCGGTCGTCTCATGAAGGTACTCCGCAACTGCCCAGGCAATACTTATCCCGTCAAATGTCGAAGTCCCTCTTCCTACTTCGTCAAGCAGTATGAGGCTTTCATCAGTGGCATTGTTCAATATATTGGCTACCTCGATCATCTCCACCAGAAATGTACTCTGGCCTCTGGAAAGCCTGTCTGAAGCACCTACACGGGTGAAAAACTTGTCGACTATTCCGATCTGGGCAAACGATGCAGGCACAAAAGACCCCATCTGGGCCATTATTGCAATAAGAGCATTCTGGCGCAGAAATGTTGATTTACCAGCCATATTGGGTCCGGTGATAAGCAGAATCTGGGATTCCTTTTTAATCATCTCCAGATCGTTAGGAATAAACTGCCCTACAGAACTCATCCGTTCCACTACCGGATGCCTTCCGTCTTTAATAACCAGATCTCCACCCTGAGTAAGAATCGGACGGCAATACTGATACTCCGAAGCTATCCGTCCAAGGGAGAGGAAGATATCCAGAGTAGCAATTGCAACAGCGGCATTCTGAATTCTTGCGCACTGCGATGAGATCTCTTTCCTGAGCGCCACGAAAATCTCATACTCGAGGCTTGAAAGCCTCTCCTCTGCTCCCAGAATCCTGGATTCCATCTCTTTGAGCTCAGGAGTGATAAACCGCTCCGCATTGACAAGTGTCTGTTTGCGGATATAATCCGCAGGAACCCCTTCAAGATTGGATTTAGAGATCTCTATAAAATAACCAAATACCTTATTAAAACCGACTTTCAGAGAGGAAATGCCTGTGCGTTCTCTTTCCGTTTCCTGCAGTTTTGCGATCCACTGTTTGCCGTTCACGGAGGCATTTCTGATTTCGTCAAGCTCAGCATTCACCCCCGCTTTTATCATCCCTCCCTCACGTATAGACAGAGGGGGATTGTCCACAATTGCGGCGTCAATCTTACTGGCTATCGGATCAAACCCTTCCAGTGATTGCACAAGCTGTTTTAACAGAGGGACATCTGCCTCAGAGAGTGCCTTGATTATCCGTGGGAAAATCATGAGGGAATTCTTGAGGGCACAGAGGTCACGGGCATTCGCTCTTTCAAATGTAATCCGGCTGATAAGCCTCTCTATATCCGAAACCCGTTTGAGAAGAAGTTCTAATTCTCCTCTGACAAATGCATCTTTCTTGAAGTATTCGACACAGTTAAGCCTCTCAGTAATAGATGCGGGATTTTTAAGAGGGCTCACAACCCAGCGTCTTAGTAACCGTGCCCCCATGGCGGTGCTTGTCTTATCCAGAACCGATATCAGGGTTCCCCCAACATCATCATTCTGCAGAGGCTTGAGAAGTTCCAGGTTACGGATTGTCGCCGGGTCGAGTTCCGAGAATTCAGAAAGGGTACGCGGTACTATTGCGCTGATATGCTGGAGATCATTTTTCTTCTGCTCTTTTAAGTAAAGAAGAAGCGCTCCTGCCGCGCATACACCGGAATTGAAACCCTCCAATCCCAGTCCCTGTACAGAAATAATGCGGAAATGATCCTTTATGGCTTCACAGGCGTTTTCAAAGGAAAACTTCCAGGCATCATAGCTGGAAAGCACTACAGACTTACTGGATTCACGGATAATATCTCTTAGGGGATGATTCTCGATATCGGAGAGAAGAATTTCGGATGGATCGGTTCGCACGATCTCATTTTCCACCTCTGATTTGTCGACCTCTTCAAGCTGAAACAGGCCTGTTGATAAATCACAAACGGCGACACCCACCTTTTCACCATCAGGATGAAAGCTCATTATGAAATTATTTGCTCTCTCATCAATGAAACTGTCCTCGGTGGCTGTTCCGGCGGTTATAATTTCCACTATGTCCCGCTTAACAATCCCTTTGGCTTGTTTCGGGTCCTCTGTCTGCTCACAGATTGCAATCTTGTACCCGGCCTTGACCAGACGGTTTGCGTAACGATCCAGGGCATGATATGGAAAACCGGCCAGAGGAACGTTTTCCGCTCCTCCGTGATTCCTGCTGGTAAGGGTTATTCCCAGAACCTTTGATGCTATTTTGGCATCTTCATTGAACATTTCATAGAAATCACCCATGCGGTATAGAAGCACCGTCTCCGGGTAGCGCGCCTTGATCTCTAAGTACTGACGCATCAGCGGAGTGAGATCACTGCGGGCAGAAGTCTCTATATTCGTATCACCTGACGTGATTTGATTCATAGTTCTAAATCATCCGGATCTGCTTTTTTCTTCTTTCTCTTGAAAAAGCCCCTTTTCTCCTCTTCCTCAACTTCATCTATGTCAATATCCAGCTTTTTCTCCCCTGCGGGGACATCGATCTCAAGAAGAGCTTCTTCTTCTGTTTCTATAATGGAAACCGGAGGTTTGGAATCTTTTTCCTTAATTTCAGATACAATCTGTGTCGGAACACTCCTGGTTTCATCTTCGACTCCACCTTCAGAGCTCTCTTCCTCCACCACATTTTCCTGCGCCTTCTCCTCTTCCGAAGGGGCTTCAGATGCAGGCGGTAATTCACCTATTTCAAATTCCACCTCATCATCTTCAGAGGATTCCTGAGATTCACTGGCTATTTCCTGCGGCTCGTTTTTTTCTTCTTCCGGCTTCTCTTCCTCAGGAGCTGTATTCTCAGGTGTTAATTCCTCAGGTGTCAGATCCTCAGATGCCTCTTCCTCTTTTTCCGGAATCTGCTCCTCTGTTGTCTGTACTTGTATAACCTCCTCCTCAACCGCTTCCGGTTCGGGTACACTCTCCTTGTCAGAAGCCACCTCTTCCTCAGGAGGCAACTCTATTTCAAACACAGTTGTCCCTTCCGGAACTGGTGCCTGCTCAGATGCCCCGGGTGTCTGTTCGACAGTTGATTCAACTGTCTGTTCAGCTTCCTCTTCGGAGAGTTCCTCACTCTCTCCTGTCTGAAGCTCCTCAATTGAGAGGTCCTGAATCTTCTCTCTGGCGATTGCTTCAAATTCCTCTATTCTTGGGAGGTCCTCTATTTTGTTCAGCCCGAAATATTTCAGAAATTCAGAAGTAGTACCATAAAGAAGGGGTCTTCCAGGCTTTTCGCTTCTGCCGGTTATAGTAACCAGCTTTTTTTCCAGTAAAGTTTTCATCGCCCCATCTGAAACAACACCCCTGATCGCCTCTATTTCCGCCTTGCTGACAGGCTGTTTGTAGGCGATGATAGCCAGACACTCCAGAGCCTGAATGGAGAGTTTTTTAGCTGCTTTCTCCTTGAAAATCTGCCTGACCCAGGGATGGTAGTAAGCAACAGTACGGAACTGATAGCCTCCACCGATCTCCACTATTTCGAAAGGATGCCGTTCTTTCTGGAGCTGGACATTTATAGAATCGATCATCTTTCTTATCTGCCGCGCATCGGGATTGTTCGGAAGAATGGTCTTTATCTTTGCGGCAGTCAAAAGCTCATCCGACGCAAACAGAAGTGCCTCCAGGATCCGCAAAGTATCAGGGGAACTTTCAGGCACACTGCCTTCCGATCCTCCCTCTTCCTCCAGCTCCATCAAATCCTCACGTTCCATTTTACTCATGGGACCTCCTGAAAACAGTTTTTATAATGAGTTGACCTGTTGAGAATCAGACACTTCACTGTTGTTCTGCTTTTTTCTGGAGACAAAGATCTCACCGAAATTATTCTCCTGGCGAAACGCTATCTCCTGCATCTTGACAAGCTCCAGAATCGCCATAAAAGTAACTACCAGTACTATTCTGCGTTTATCGTTTTTAAACAAATCCTCAAAACGCACTTCCTCATTATCGGTAAGAATAGCCATCACATACTCGATCCGGTCATCTATCCTGCAGTTATCAACATCAACAAGGTGCTTTGGTTCCTCATTGTCGTCTCCAGTCCGCTCAAGCACCCTCTTAAAAGCGGTTAGAAGATCGAAAATGCTTATGGTCCCCAGGTCCAGTTCCTGCTCATCGCTGGTTGTCTCAATAACCTCCGGACACCCCCGGCCAAATGCCCCGAAATGTTCGGCTTCATAGACTTTGAGCGACTCGGCTGCCTCCTTGAATTTCTTATACTCAAGTAACTGCTGGATAAGCTGTTCACGGTTATAGATTCCATCCTCCTGATCTATAACCTCGCCCTCCTGAGGAGGCAGCAGTTCCCGTGCCTTAAGCCTTATCAGAGTGGCAGCCATGTGAAGGTACTCTGAGGCTACATCAATATTGAGATCCCGCATGAGATCAAGGTATTCCAGGTACTGTGATGCGATACTGGAAACGGAGATATCGACTATGTTTACTTCGGCCTTATTTACAAGATAGAGAAGCAGATCCAGCGGACCTTCAAACAACTCGAGCCTGACCTCATATTCCTGCTTTCTTACCGGCACGCTACCGCCTCAATTTCTACCAGGACATTTTTTGGCAATCCTGAAACTTCAACTACACTTCTGGCCGGACAGGCACCTTCCAGTTCCTGCTTATAGACCTCATTGAAATCAGCAAAAGAGTTCATATCTCTCAGAAAAACAGTCGTTTTCACAAGAGAACCTGTCCCAAGGCCTTGTGAACCGAGAATCGCTTTGAGATTTTTCAGAGCAAGTGCAGCCTGCTCCCTGACAGTGGAACCGCTGACCTGTCCGGTTTTTGCATCAATAGCAATCTGCCCTGAGATAAAAATCAGATCTCCACACTCAACCGCCTGGCTGTAAGGACCAACAGGGGCTGGCGCTGAATCGGTTAAAATAAGACGTGGAATCATATCGGAGGCACACTTTTAAAAGGAATTTCTACTCCACAGTCACACTTTTTGCCAGATTCCGGGGCTGATCGATTTCACATCCCCTCATCGCAGCTATATGGTAAGCAAGTAACTGCAAGGGAATAACAGACAAAAGCGGACTTAGCATAGGAATGGACTTAGGAATATAAATCACATGTTTGGCAAACTTTTCTATCTCTTTATCACCCTCATTTGCAATTGCTATTACGCTGCCTCCCCTGGCGTTTACCTCCTGAATATTGGAAATAACCTTGTCGTAAATGCTGTCTTTTATCGCCAGAACCACTGAAGGCATATCTTTATCGATAAGAGCAATTGGCCCATGCTTCATTTCCGCCGCAGGATACCCCTCTGCATGAACGTATGAAATCTCTTTCAGCTTGAGTGCACCCTCAAGGGCAACCGGGAAATTATATGAGCGTCCCAGGTACAGAAAATTGTTATGATGCGAGTAAATACCAGCTATCTCCTCTATCCGACTGTTTTGCTTCAGAATTTTGCTCACCTGTTTGGGAACAGCTTCCAGAGCACGCGCTATGGCCACACCATCACTGTGAGATATCCTGCGCATCCGTCCCAAAAGCAGGGTCAAAAGAGACAACACTGTCAACTGAGAAGTAAAAGCCTTGGTAGAGGCAACCCCGATCTCAGGTCCGGCATGAAGATAAACACCGCCATGAGTCTCCCGTGCAATTGATGAACCCACAACATTGCAGATTCCAAGCACCGTGGCTCCCTTATGTGCCGCTTCCCTGAGAGCTGCCAGAGTATCAGCAGTTTCCCCGGACTGACTTATTACAAAAACCAGAGTGTTTGGTCCGATAATTGGATTCCGGTAACGGAACTCCGAGGCATATTCGACCTCTACAGGTATACCGGCCATCTCCTCTATCATGTACTTACCAACCAGCGCAGCATGCCAGCTTGTACCGCATGCCACAAAAACCAGCCTCTGAATACTCCTCAACTCCTGAAGCACCAGATTGAGACCATCAAGCCTGGCCGCACCATCTTCGACCAGCAGCCTTCCTCTCATTGCGTTCTTAATGGTTTCAGGCTGCTCAAAGATCTCCTTAAGCATGAAATGCTTAAAGCCACCTTTTGCCAACGCATCAGCATCCCAATCCAAACTATGAATCTCAGGATTGATCTTCCTGTTATCCAGAGTAGTAGTATTGAAATTACCATGCATCAGCTCTATCATATTGTTGTCTTTTAAATAGATGACTTTTTTAGTGTGACGCACTATTGCGGAAGCATCGGAGGCCAGAAACATCTCATCCTCACCCACACCCACAACAAGAGGCGAACCTCTCCTTGCTCCAACCAGAACCCCTGGATTGTCAGCCGCCACTACAGCTATGCCGAAAGTGCCCTCTATGTCCTGAAGTGCCCTGCGAACCGCAGAGACCAGATCTCCCTCGTAATATTTGCCGATCAGTTGCGCCAGCACCTCTGAATCGGTTTCTGAACAAAACTTAATCCCCTCTTTAATAAGCTTTTGCTTGAGAAAAGAGAAGTTCTCGATGATACCATTATGTACTACGGCGATCCTGGAGGACTGGTCAAGGTGAGGGTGAGCGTTTATCTGTGATGGTGCCCCATGAGTAGCCCATCTGGTGTGGGCAATACCGGTACCACATCCCCCAGCCGAGACTTTCTTTGTGATCTCCCTGAGATGATCGACTTTCCCTTTATCCTTATAAACAGAAAAGCCCTTTGCATTGACAAGAGCAATACCGGCACTGTCGTAACCCCTGTATTCAAGGGCACTTAAACCCTCAATTAGAATTGGATATGCATCTCTATTGCCAATATATCCGACTATCCCACACATCTCTTTTTTCTCCTTGAATACAGACACCGCCTCCTTGCGATATCTGATCAGACAACAGGCTTAATATATAATGATACAAAATGGATTTCAAAACCCTGAAATCGTGCTGCAGAAAGGCATGGCTGAAAGATTTGCAAAATCTGTTCCAATGAACCGGCACTGAAAATCAGTGAGCAGTTTTTTTCCGGAAAAGATGCATGAAAACCAACCCCGTTACAACCACCGCTGCCATGGAAATAACCCCTTTCAGCGATGATCTCCGAGGCGGATTTTGAACATGTAACCTCGGAACAGTGTCATTCTGAGGTGTCTCTCCGGTCGATAAAGCCGTGTTCTGGCTGACATGAAGATGGCAGAAACCATCAGTAAGATTTCTGCTGTTTTTACACCTCTGCCCTGCACGGGTTATCCCTTTACACTGTTGCGCCATTATTCCTCCTGCCAAAAACGATAATGCTTCATCACGGCATAGAAAATATAGCGCCTCAGAAACTCAAACTTCAAGATTATCTGTGTGTCAATTGACAGTGCGGAACACTCTTTATGATGCCCCACTGGAAGTAAACTCATCAATCCAGCCTGCGGCATCTGTGATACTCTGAAAAACATCCACCCCTTCAGGCAGATCACCTCTGTGCTTTTCTCCATGACCCGTAAGCACATAAAGACCCCTTGCCCCCACATTTGAGGCAAATTCTATGTCATGAGGATGATCACCAATTACAAAGGAATTCTCAAGACTGATGCCGTATTCATTTTCAGCTTTGCGAAGGAAGAAGGGTTTGGGCTTGATACATTCACACTGGTCATCCCTTTTATGCATGCAGGCATAATGCTCGATGATTCTGATTCCACCATCATTCAGCAATCTTCTGACATTGCTGTTAAGACACTCAGCATCCTCACGGCTTATCTTCCCCAGACCCACAGAGGACTGATTGGTGACAATAAAGAGAAGGTGCTTCTCCTGTAACTTGCGTAAAGCATCAAAGACCCCCGGGATAAAGGAATCCAGCGTAATATTTTTATCTCTGCAGTCATCATAAATTATGGTTCCGCCCTGATCCAGAAAGACTGCTGTTTTCTTGAAACTTCTTTTCGGCTCCAATACGCCTCTCCCTGTTTCAGTACCTGCTTTTTTAATATAATGCCCTGAATACAATTAATAAGCAACCATTCTGACAAAAAAACCAAAAAAAAAGCCCCGTAAGCCTGTTACGACCTACGGAGCCTCTATTTTAGTACCCCTGACAGGATTCGAACCTGTTACCCTCTGCTTAGAAGGCAGATGCTCTATCCAGATGAGCTACAGGGGCACGATTTCTTTGAATATCGCCGGACTAAAATAATTTCCGGACAGTGCCACTTTGCTTAAAACCTGAAATGGGTAAATCGGGGTGACTGGATTCGAACCAGCGACACCGTGGTCCCAAACCACGTGCGCTACCAGGCTGCGCTACACCCCGTTTTTCCACAAAGTATTAGAATATATATCAGGGCAAAAGTGTCCGGATGTTCTTATTGGGCATCAATATCGGAACCAGTATCGACACCATCGTTGCTCGCATCGATGTCGAATCTGTCGCGTTGATTGAGTTTGGCGCCTTGCCCGATAAGCAGCCTTATTATCATCAAATTTCCTCTTTTCAAGGCATAATGAAGAGGTGAATTCTCCTGAGAATCAGCGGCGTTGGGATCCGCCCCGGACTCAAGCAGAAACCTGACATCCTCAACACTTCCGGATATCACTGCCTTGTGTAAAGAATTAATCTGATTTGTCCGGAATTGATCTAAAGGCAAGTTTTGACTATTAATAAACTGCAGACTGTCCTCCAGGGTTTGCGGAGTTTCCCGTATCAATCCTTTTTTGATATTCAAGAGAAATTTACCCGCGTTCAGGAGATGTCCATTCCGGTACAGTAAAAAAAGTGCCGCAGCAACGAGCATAAAAATCGCCATTTTAGCAAAGGTCTGCAGATAGCGGAAATTTTTCTTTTTTGCGTTTTCCTTTTCTCCCCTGCAGCCTGCAGTTTTTTCACTTACCGCTTCCCTCAGTGCTGCAAGTGCTTCCGCAGGAGTTCCATAACGTTTCTCCGGGCTCTTTGCCATCATTTTTTTAACAAACTCTGAAAGAGAAAGATTGACACTCCGTTCAAACCTCTGAAGCGAAGGAACTGGTTTACGGATATGATCGAGAATAACTTCCACAAAGGATTCACCACAGTAGGGCGGAGATCCTGAAATCATGTGAAAAATTGTGCAGCCAAGAGAATAGAGATCCGCTCTGTGGTCGGTATTTCTGGGGTTTTCGGCCTGCTCAGGCGCGATGTAATAGGGACTTCCAAGAGATACCGATGTTTGTGTAAGGGAGATATCTCCACAAACCCTCGCCAGCCCCAGATCGGTCAGACGCACCTTTCCCTCTTTGTCAACGATAATGTTTTCCGGTTTGATATCCCGATGAACTATCCCCTGTTTGAAAGCCGCATCCAGAGCCTCAAGAACCTGAGCAGCAATCTCAACAGCCTCAGAAACCGGGATCTTTTTTCGTTTTGTGATTATATCCAGAAGATTTTTGCCCTCTACATACTCCATGACTATAAAATGCAGACCTTTCTCGCATCCTACATTCAACACACCGACAATATAGGGGTTTCTCAGACGGGCAGTGGTCCGGGCTTCCCGAAGGAATCTTTCTTTATCGTTAACCAGTGACAGGGTCGGCTGCAAGATCTTTACCGCTACAGGAATATCGAGGGCCAGATGATGCGCTCTGTAGACAACACCCATCCCACCTTTTCCTATCAGCTCCTCTATGCGGCAGCCACCCACAACCTCACCGATCAATTTTTCCATGTTGAATCCTCAGGAATACATTTTCAGCATGTTTTATGCCTGAAAACTGATCTTTTTCAGGCATAAAACCCATTTTTTTTATAGATTTATAGTATCAGAGAAAATCAGAGAGGGGGAATACCTATGAAAGAACTGCGCTTAGCGGTTAACTTGCCTGCATTTCTATTGTTTTTCATTGTCTCAACCAGCTTCTCAGAGGCTCCTTACAGAGTGCATCCGGACTACGAGGATACCGTCAGGATAGCAATCATCTGGAATGATGCTCAGGGCAATTCCAATTGTGATGCATCGACTCGTCCTATAGGAGAGAAAACGCTCGAATTTGTCAAAGCTGCTCTCAATCCTCAGAGAGTGCCAAACATCAAAGAGATCAAGAATACCACTTCTGATCATGCGACCTGGGATGACATAAGGGCACTCTGGGGCGGGGACACCATACCTCACGTAATTGTGCATGTAAATGCAGGATGGAGCTCAGGATGGAACGGCCGTGAACTGGATACCATCTTCAGCAGAGCTGTAAATCTCAAAATCGGCATTGTATCCATTGGCGATGATGCAGCGAGTCTGGCGACAAATACTTTCGGGTTCAGCGGTGTTGTTAATATGCCGGAACCTCTGGGAGACGCAACCAAAATCGACTCCCTGTGGATAGGACTTCTGCGGGCCAATGATGATCATCTCAAGACATTTGAAAACGGAGTGCTCGCTTATCCTGGTGTAAATGGGATCATCTCCAATGCTGTCGATTCCATCCTGAATGATACATTGATGAATTTTCTGCCTTTAGGTGCAGGCCGCTGTCAGGCAGATGCCGACAAATACAACATCCTTTATCCCCAATGGCTCACCATGCTTGGATACCAGCAGGGACACTGGGATGGTGAAACCCGGCCAGCAGCCAATGAACTCAATGTGCTCGTAGCAATCCAGGACACAACCGCACAGGACCTGATCAGAAGAGGTGTCGCGCTTTCATTCCAGCCCTCATTTCTGGCAAACAGTGTCGCATCTCAGCAGATTACCTACGATGCTATCATGTTTGCATCACTGACCCATACGCTCTCTGTAGCCAACAAAATAGTGCTCACTGTTTCCTCAGACAGTCTCCGTGCCGGAGATACAGTAACAATTTCCGCTGAGATTTTCGACCAGTATGACTCACTTCTCAGCGATCTGCTCCCCAATGTACAATGGCGGGTACTGGACATGGAGCCGGGCGATTCGCTCCTTAACAATACCGGCGGTACATCGAAATTCACAGCCACCAAAGCATGGCGGGAAGTGACTATCGAGGCTTCAGTCATCGATCCAAAAAGCGGTGCCCAGATCGTTGCAACAACCACTATTCCCATCCGTCCCGGAGATCCGCATCATATGGATATCCTCACTTCGCCCAATGTCTCAGGGAGCCTGCTCAATGAAGACTCTCCACAGGAGACAATCCGTCTTACAAGCAGCGATCCGACAAAAACACTCTATGCGGTAGTGCGTGACAAATACAATAACTACGTGCGCGCCTCCGATCCTGCTCAGACAATCTGGACATCTGCAAATACTGAGATCGCAAACGCCTCAGGACAGGCCGGAAATTCCTCGACCGGGATTATCTCCCTGTCAGGAAACGGCACTACAACTGTCAATGTTCAGGAAGGGAACCTTATCCCAGACGCTGCAATTGTCAATGCGGAAGCTGCAGCAATCACCGACGCAATCACAAGGGATATTGATGGAGACGGGCTTATCGACAGAATCGAACTGCATATCGATGTGCCACTGTCGGTCGATGGCCAGAATTCTTCCATCTCGATCACATATAATGGAAGGAATCTTCAGGTTAACGAAATTATATCAAAATCGGGTAATGCACGAGATTCGGTCTTTTACCTTGAAATTAATGAAAACGATAGCTGGGGTCTCCAGACAGACTGGATACTCACTCTCAATGGAACACTTCCGGTATTTTTCTCACAGGAAGCAGGGGGTATAATCAATCTTACCAATATCACTGCCAGGGATGGAGTTGGGCCGGTGATCGAAAAGGCAGTACTCTATCCCAGCACGATGCGTTATGCAGATACGCTGGTGATCACTTTCAGTGAGCCTGTCAACAGAGAAAAGCTCCTGGATATACTCCCGGAATCTGCTTTCAATTACTACTTTTTCACCGATTTAGCAGAACCGACCAGCCAGGTGCTTCAAAACTCACGCTTCTATTCAAGCGGATCCCGGGTCTTCATTGACAACATTACAATCATCCTTGCTGATCAGTCAAATACCAAATTTGAGATCACTCCTTACAAGGACATGATGCAGTATGTTTCAGGAGGTTCCGACAGTGCCGGAAATGCCCCCCCAAATGCCTCAATCTCCAGAAAAGTACTGGTGGAGATGGCCGGAAGCAATGCCGTCATCATTTCTGTCTACCCCAATCCTTACAGACCGGGATCGATCAACACGCTTCCAGCAGAAGTCAGAATGCGCTTTGCTAATGTTATTGCAGACAAGCAGGAAGGGATGCTGGTGGCTGTTATTTCCAAAAAACCACTGGCACCCGTCACAGATAAACCCAAAGACGGTAAGGAATCATACGGCAAAGCCACAATCTACGATGCGGTTGGTAATCTGATGGCAAGCGATGTAGATCTTCTGAAAGCATCCACAGCCACAAATTATGGTCTTTTCTGGGATGCGCGAAACCAGAATAGAAGAAAAGTGGAGGGAGGAGTCTATCTGGCCGTTGTTAAATTTAAAGACGTCGATAACAAAAGCTACTTGAAGAATATAAAGCTTGGTGTGCAGTGACCGACCTTGATTCTAACTAACTTAAGAAAAGAGATTTTTAGTTACCGGTATCAGAATTATCTGCCCCCAAAGGGCAGATAATTCTGATACGATGTTCCTCATATTATTAGTAAAAACAAGAATAATGTGGATTACAGCGAGCACAGTTGTCGCTGAACCACGACAGAGTTAACCAGCCTTTAATTTGTCAGTCAGACTGTTTTTCCGGAAAACTACTCTTCCACCAAGAATAGTGTAGACAGCACAACCGCGCAGAGAGAAACCCTCAAAAGCAGTGTTGTGTGATTTGGAAAAGAAACATCTGGGATCAACAGTCCACTGCTCATCCGGATCGATTATGGTGACGTCTGCCAGAGCACCCACCGAAAGTGTCCCTCCTGCAGTTCCCAGAATCCGGTTAGGGTTAAGGCTCATCTTCTCAACCATCACGGACGGCTTCAGAATATCTTTTGCCACCAGGTAGTTGATCACTACACCCACCGATGTCTCAAGGCCTATCACCCCAAATGATGCGGCATCAAACTCAACATCCTTCTCCTCAGGCACATGGGGAGCGTGATCACTAGCAATAACATCGATAGTACCATCAACAAGTCCCTCTATTACAGCATCACGGTCAAGAGCAGTACGAAGAGGGGGATTCATTTTCTTATTGGTACAATAGAGCCCGACATCCTCATCTGTCAAAGCAATATAATGAGGACATGTTTCCGCAGTCACCCTCACGCCGCGCTTTTTTGCGTCACGGATAAGCCGCACAGACCCTGCAGTAGACACATGCATTATATGAATCCGGGCGCCTGTATATTCTGCAAGCAGAATATCCCTTGCAACCACAATCTCCTCTGAGATGGTAGGAATACCTCTCATACCCAGACGCGTGGAAACTATCCCCTCATTCATGTGGCCCTTCTGGCTCAACGCGGTGTCCTCACAATGACAAAGCACCGGGATATTGAAGGATTTAGAGTAGTTCAGAGCATTCCGCATGAGATTGGACTTAGCCACCGATTTCCCGTCATCGGTCACTCCCCTGGCTCCAGCCTTTACCATCTCGCCGATAGGAGCCAGTTCCTCCCCCTCCAGGCCCCTTGTGATCGCACCAACAGGATAGATCCTGCATGGGCAATGCTCTGCCCGCTGAATCACATACCTGATCTTGGACTCCTCATCCAGAGCAGGTGTGGTATTGGGCATGCAGGCTACAGATGTAAAGCCTCCGGCAGCGGCTGCCTGGGTACCTGTGGCAATAGTCTCCTTGTCCTCCCGACCCGGCTCCCTCAGGTGAACATGCATGTCTGTCAGCCCGGGTACCACCCATTTTCCTTTTGCGTCGATTATAGATGTACCGGTCAGATTCGAGGGCATTTCTGTTGTCAAAGAGTTGATCTTACCGTTACGAACGATAACATTCATCACTCTGTCAATGCCGTTGGCAGGGTCGATGACTCTTCCGTCTTTTATGAGTAAAGGTGCAGGAATTACTGAATTATCAGGCGGGATAATAGTCGCGCCGTTTGGTTTTCTAAGCATTTTCACCGCCTCCAAGCAGATACAGCACAGCCATACGCACAGCTACCCCGTTTGTAACCTGCTCCAGTATAACAGAGTTTGGTCCATCGGCCACATCCGATGCCAGTTCCACTCCCCTGTTAATGGGTCCGGGGTGCATGATAAGAACATTTTCAGGTAAAGATGAGAGTTTATCGAGATCCAGGCCGTAGCGGTCACGGTATTCGCGAATCGAGGGAAATGCGCCGCTTGATTGTCTCTCAAGCTGGAGCCTCAAAAGCATCACGACATCCGCCCCCTCCAGAGCCTCATCGAGGTTGTCGGTCACAGGTACTCCCAGACTCTCCCTGTGCTGAGGCAGCAGTGTCGGTGGGCCGCAAAGCACCACATCAATACCCATCGTGCTCATGCCCCAGGCGTTAGAGCGTGCAACACGGCTGTGGAAAATATCCCCTATTATTGCTACTTTGAGTCCCCTCAATCTCCCCAGTTTTTGTCTTATAGTCATCATGTCAAGAAGTGCCTGGGTGGGGTGCTCATGAAGCCCGTCACCTGCATTCACAATCACCGCATTAGTACACTGGGTCAAAAAATGCGGCACACCTGCAGCGCAGTGACGCACGACGACCATGTCGATTTTCATCGCTTCAATGTTGCGGATAGTATCGCGCAGTGTTTCGCCTTTGTTTACGGAACTTGTTGATGCAGAAAAATTGAGGGGGCTTGCGGAGAGTCTTTTTTCGGCCAGTTCGAAAGAAATTCGGGTGCGGGTGCTGTTTTCGTAGAATAGATTGACAATTGTTTTTCCCCGGAGGGTCGGGACTACTTTTATTTCTCTCTGAAGAACTTCATAGAAACTGTCGGCAGTGTCTAAAATCAGTGTGATATCTTCCTCAGAAACACCCTCAAGCCCTAGCAGATGCTGGATATGTAACCCCATCGGTCAGTCACCTTCCTCCAGTTCCATTAGCCACAATGAATCCTCCTGATCAATCTCCTTCACTTTAAGGGCAACTTCCTGCCTGGGAAGGGTATTGATTTTCTTTCCTATATAATCTGCCATTATCGGCAGTTCTCTGTGTCCCCTGTCAACCAGAACCGCGAGCTGAATTGTCTGAGGTCTCCCGAAATCAACCAGCGCATCGAGAGCAGCCCTGACAGTTCTCCCTGTGTAGAGAACATCATCGACAAGCACCAGATCCATCCCGTTTATATTAAAGGGAATATCGGTTACCTTGACCTCAGGCTGCTTGAGAGCCATCCTGTAATCATCACGATAAAGGGTGACATCCAGAGTGCCGGAAACAAGATTGAGTTTTTCGATTTCGTTTATTTTACGGGTGATACGCTGGGCTAGATAAACGCCCCTGGTCTGCATCCCTACTACACCAAAACGAGAAAAGTCGCGGTTGCGCTCGAGTATCTGGTGAGTAATTCGGGTGAGCGCGAGGTCCAACGCATGACTGTCCATCAACAGTTCGACTTTTTTCATGTGTTAGCAAAAATAGTATGGACTGTGTAGGTAAGGCAAGGGAGTTTGTTTTTTCCTTTAAACCTTAGTATCTGTCTGGCCAAACCTTAGTAGTAGCAGAGTTGAACAAACGTACAAAAGAATAACCTTATTACCTTATTTTTTTGCTGACTGTTACCAGCGGAAATTAAAACACATAAATTTTTCTCATTTTTCTAATAAGGTAATAAGGTTATGGTCATTTTTTTCCGCATGCTACTAGAAGCAGTTTCAAAACCACCATAGTAAGCTGTTGAATTAATTACAGATTTCATATGCAATTAGTTTGTTAAGGGTAATCAACATACATGCGATTGTAAAAGAATGCATTAAATACTTTGATATTATGTTCATAACGAATAACAAGCCGTCGGTAGTTGCCAATCCAAGAAATAGATCTCTCTATTTTCCATCGTCTGGCATATCTTCTGAGCTTTCTTCCATCT
>JAAYIG010000075.1 GCA_012523595.1 Fibrobacter sp. | reverse complement strand
GTTCAAAGATTCATCCTTCAAAGAGAGACTCTTTACTGACAGGGAATATCACTGGATCTTCAGGGATAAACCCTGTACTTTCTGCAGCGCCCTTTACAGAGCACTCCTAAATCTTCTGAAGAATCCATCGGAAGTGCATAAAATGGTATATGCAAGACATTACCGTTTTAACAGAAGAGTCGGAGAGGGGATAAGTGTTTTCAGTCCCGGTGATCCGCAGCCAAGGAACAATGTTGTTTACAATCCAGCTATACAGGCCAGACTGAACAGCCTTCTTAAGAGTTCAACAGAGGTGCATTATCTCTTTTCCAGATATGCCAAGACCAATAATGGTGTTTATGCTTTGATGGATATAAAGGGTCACAATACCGAGCGGTTTATCGAACTGCATAATATTATAAGTGAAGGTGTACACAAGGTGGAGGACACCGAGGAAAATGTAAACTCGCTTCTACTTGCGATCATGAACCCTGAAGACCAGAAAAATATCAAGGAATTCAAGTCCTTTTCAGACCGGATAGACTATATCAATATCCCCTATGTAATGGACATGAATACAGAGGTGAAGATTTATAAGAACACTTTTGGAAAACAGATCGAGGAGCGTTTTCTGCCCAGGGTTCTTACAAATTTTGCCCGGGTGATTATTTCTTCAAGGCTGACTACCCGTTCAGAGGCTCTTCTGGAATGGATTGGCGAAGCAAGAAAGTACAATCTTTTCTGTGATGACAACCTTCAACTGCTCAAAATGGAGATCTACTCCGGTGTTATTCCTCCGTGGCTGACAGAGGATGACAGGAAGAAACTCACTGCACAGAGACGCCGTAGAATTATCGCGGAATCGGATCGGGAGGGGGTCAGCGGGATTTCCGGAAGAGATTCCATCAGGATTTTCAACGAGTTTTACTCTACCTACGGCAAGCATGAAAAGCTGATAAACATGTCGATGCTCTGTGAATTCTTTACAAGAAAAAAAAGAGATCTCATGCAGTCTATCCCTTCGGGTTTCCTGGATTCACTCGTAAGAATGTACAATTATACCGTGCTTCAGGAAGTGAAGGAGTCATTATACTATTATAATGAGCACCAGATAGCCAGAGATATAATGAATTATCTCTTTGCCATTAATTTCGAAGCTCCGGCGAATGAGGTCTGCACCTGGACAAAAGATCATCTGAAAATTACCGATGACTTCTTCAACAGCATTGAGAGCAGATTTCTTGGTGCTGAGGCCGGGAGGGAGCATCGGCGGGAGTTCAGGGAAAGCACTCAGAAAGAGTATACCTCAAAGACTCTGACCCAGGAGATAATGCTGGAGAGAAAAGCAATTACCCAGACCGAGATTTTCCGCCGCCTGCATCAGAGATATGTTCAGAATATTAAGGAAAAGGTGCTGGATCCGTTTCTGGACAATGATAATTTCCGCAGGGCGATAAAGGATTACAATCTTCCCGACTTTAAGACATACGACAAGCGGATCAGGGTTGATGTACGATACCTCATCAGAAATCTTCAGCGAAAATTCGGCTATACTGAACAGGGTGCCAGAGAAGTCTGTATATATGTAATAGATAATGATCTGGCTCGTACATTTCCAAGCAGGTGAACCTTATCTGTTAATAAAATACTCTGCCTTGCACCACAAGCTGAAATATGTCATACTTTGAACTGGATCCGGGAGTATCCCGGGTCCAGTTTTCTCCCTTCTATTTTGAAATTCTTTTTTGCCCCTGATTCGGGGCTTGAGGTGATAGATTTTTGTATAAAACAGAGAGTGTATCCGATGTAGAGACCTTTGCTGAAAAGATTCAGCTCAGCAAAAGGGAACTTGAGATGATTTTTGATGTTACTCCGGAGTGCATCAGTGTGATCAACAAAGATCATCAGCTTATCCGTGTAAATAAAAGCTATGCCTCATCAGCAGGAAAGCCAATCAAGGAAATTCTGGGCTGTAAATGTTATAAAGTTTTCTGGAACCTGGATAAACCCTGTGAGAACTGTCCGGTTGAAAGGGCTTTTCAAACCAGTAATCAGGAAAGCAGGAAAAAGGCGGTACTTTGCGGGAAAAATGAAGTGAGATATTTCGAAACCTGTGCGTATCCTGTTCGAGGTGAAACAGGAGAGGTTGTACGGGTAATAGAGTTTATCAAAGATATTACAGATGAAAAGCGGATTTTTGAACAGCTTATACGTACAGAAAAGCTTGCCAGCATAGGGATTATGACTGCCGGTATTGCACATGAAATGAATAATCCTCTTTCCGGGATTTCAGGTACAGCGGTCAATCTTCTTCGTATGCCGGAAAAATACGGCCTTAACGAAAAAGGGATCAGCAGGGTGACTGCGATACTGGAATCTGCTGCACGGGCAACCACAATCATGAAAGACCTGCTCCATCTCTCCCGTAAGCAGAACAGTTGCAGTACACTGGTGGATATCAATTCCCTTATAGTAAAGACCGTAAATGCCATACATTTAAGAGGGGCTGGTGAGGTCCAGCGGAGATTCAATCTTGATGAATCGATAAAGCTTATCAGTTGTGATCCCTCAAAAATCGAGCAGGTTATAATTAATCTGGCCACAAATTCCATGCAGTCGATTCTGGAAAAGAAGGCCAGATGTCTGGAGTCCGGGAAGGAATTCAGCGGATTACTTGAGATAACATCGGTGCTTCAGGATGAGAAAGTATTGATAACATTTGCTGATAACGGAGTGGGAATTCCGGAGGAGAACCGTTCAAAGGTTTTCGATCCGTTTTTCAGTACCCGCCCGGCAGGTCAGGGAACAGGACTGGGGCTGAGCATCTGCCTGAAAATTATCGCTGAACACGGGGGAAGAATCTACTTTGAGTGTTTTGAGGACTCGACTGTATTCTCAATAGTGCTTCCCAGGGAAAGGAAAACACAACTGGATACTGCAATCCATCTGTGATCGGTTTTTTTATGAAAAAGCAAAAAGATCTGTCATCTTACCGTATACTGATTGTTGATGACGAGAAGGCAGTCAGGATGATGTTGTTTGACTACCTGGAAGTTTTTTATCAGGTAGAAACTGCTGAAACCGGGGAGCAGGCTCTGGCCATTCTGGCGAAGAGCAGATTTGATCTGGTGATATCGGATATAAACATGCCGGGCATAAGCGGTCCCCAGTTGCTCAGGGAAGTAAAGAGGAGATATCCTGGAACCAAGACTGCCCTGATCACTGCCTACAATATAGACGAATATATAAAAACGGCGAAAGATTACCTTATCACTAATATCATTCCTAAAACAGTGCCGTTCAATTTTGCAGAGCTCGATTCCATTATTTACGGCCTTCTTACAGGTGATATATTTGGCTTGTCAAGACATCTGCTTCAGGACGGTAGAATGGTGGACAGGATCTGTATAAAATCGACAAAGGATGCCAGGGTGGCCAGGGAACATATAACAGATATTTTTAACCGTAAATTTGGTTCATCCGGGGACATGAAGCTTATTCTCGATGAGATTATCACCAATGCCATGTACCATGCGCCTGTGCGGGATGATGGGGCGGAGAAATACCAGGAGTTTACAGAAATTGAACTGGAACCCGAAGAATATGTTCATATAGAATATGGCTATGATATCGAAAAATATGGTGTTGCAGTCAATGATTATCTCGGGAGGCTCACAAAGGAAACTGTGCTGTTTAAAATAGAACGGCAGATCACAGGTGAGGGTTTGCTTGACGACTCAGGGAGGGGAATACACATGAGCAGACTCTTCGCCGACAGGATGGTTATTAATATTGATCCAAATAAAAGGACAGAAGTGGTTCTCATTAATTATTTTTCGAACAAGTACCGAGGTTATAAACCCCTCTACCTGAATGAACTTTGATTATTTTTTCCGGATATGCAAAATTGATTCGATACTGTCGTTTTCACAATATCACTACTTTTAGTTCGAAATTGGTCTGTTTAAGTTCTTTTCAGGAGGGGGTGAAGGCGTGATTAATCGCTGCCATGGCAGAAAAATCAAACTTCAGGGTTTTAACAATCTTACAAAATCCCTGAGTTTCAACATCTACGATATCTGCTATGCACGCTCAAAGGCTTCACAGATTGATTATCTGGAGTATATTGACGAGGTTTACAACTCGGAAAAGCTCAGAAGCATTCTCGTTGAAGTGACAAACATAATCCAGGCAAAAATAGTCAATATCTCTACCCAGGACTACGATCCCCGAGGTGCCAGCGTCTCTGTGCTCATCAATGAGGGACATCATCCGCGGGAACTCGAGGATGTCATGTTTCACCTGGATAAGAGTCATATCGCTGCACATACATATCCGGAAAACAATACTAACACCGGTATAGCGACTTTCAGAGTTGATATCGATGTCTCCACCTGCGGGATGATATCTCCTCTGAGGGCTTTGGATTTTCTGATCGACAGCTTCGACTCCGATGTTGTTCTGATGGACTACAAGGTCAGAGGTTTTACACGTGATGTTAACGGACGCAAAGTGTATATTGATCAGGATATTACTTCCATCCAGGACTACATCTCCGATGAGATACTGGACAAGTATATTGCTTATGACATAAACATTGTATCTGATAACATCTTTCACAGCAAGATGATGCTAAAAAGTCCGAGGCTGGATGATTATCTTTTCGGCCCGGAGATAGAGAAACTCTCAAAAAAAGAACGCGCCAGAATTAAAACCCTCGTCAAGAAGGAGATGCAGGAGATTTTTGAATGCAGAAACATATTCGAACGGTAATTAAAGACAAGTATATCAAGCAGGGTCGAAGATTGCATATTGAAGCGCTGAATCCGTACTTTGGTTATTTCTATACGGTTCGAAAATCTCTGGTGAAAAGAAAGACAAAGTATCAGAATATTGAACTTATCGATACCGATGAGTTCGGCAAGGTTCTCCTTCTGGACAACATGACCCAGGTTGTTGAAAAAAATGAGTATCATTACCATGAACCTATGGTGCATCCCGCAATGTGTTCCCATTCCAGGCCTGAATCGGTGCTGGTGATTGGGGGCGGGGATGGAGGGATAATTCGTGAGGTCCTTAAATATCCTGTGGTGAAAAGGGTAGAACTGGCTGAGCTTGATGAGGATGTGATCAAGTTTTCCCGCAAGTATCTCTCTTCGGTACATGCAGGTTCTTTCGATGATCCCAGGGTAACAGTGAATATTGTGGACGGGAGGAAGTTTACTGAAACACATGCCGGAGAATTTGATGTCATTATAATGGACATGACAGATCCATTCGGGCCGTCCAGGTTGCTCTATACCCGGGATTTTTTCCGTAGTGTCAAACGGGCACTGAGAAATCCGGGCGGTATATTCGTGATGCATTCCGAGTCTCCGATTTCCAGGCCCGCTGCTTTTGCCAGTATCCAGAAGACGCTTTCATCAGTGTTTAATAACGTAAACCCGTTTTTTCTCTATATACAAATGTATGCAGTTCTCTGGTCAATAACACTCAGTTCCGAATCTGCAGATCCATCAAAGCTTAAACCGGCTGCAATTGACAAAAAACTGGAACGCTGCGGCATAAAGAATCTTCAAGTTTACACCGGAGACACTCACAAATCCATGCTTGCCAGGTTTCCTTACATCGGGCAAATATCAAAAAAGCAGGGACGTATTATAACCGATGCAAGACCGGATTTTCCCGATGATTTCCTTTTCTGATTAACAGAAGGACCCATAAACAAAAATGGATTTCAAAAGAGTTCAGGAGCTTGTTGCACAGCACGGAACTCCAGTGCTTTTTCTGTCCGAAAGCCGGCTCAAGGAGTCCTATCGTACCCTCAAAGCCGCACTTCCGGGTGTTTCTCTTTACTATGCAGTTAAATCCAATGCTACCCGGGAGATCATCTCCATTCTCGACAGCGAAGGCAGCTGCTTTGATGTCTGCTCAAACGGAGAAATAGATGTGCTCAGGGGATGCGGAATTACGGCCGACCGCTGTATCCATACCCATCCCATAAAACGCGACTCCGATATCCGTTATGCCCTGGAATACGGGATGCAGATATTTGTGGCAGACAATGAAGATGAACTGCTCAAGATGGTTCCGTATAAGGACAAAGTCAGGGTTCTGATAAGAATGAGTATTCAGAATCCCGGATGCCTTGTAAACCTCTCTCACAAGTTCGGTGTGGCTCCGGAGAAGACATTTGACCTTATACGTAAAGCACATGAGATGGGTCTGAGGATCGCAGGAATCAGTTTTCACGCAGGTTCACAAAACGAAAACTCTTTTAAGTACATCGAAGCGCTCCAATACTGCCGTGATATCTGCAAAAAGGCCGCCTTGAGAGGTATCGACATCGAAATCATCGATATTGGGGGAGGTTTTCCTATTGACTACCTGACCAAGGTTCTTCCAATGGCACGCTTCTGCCAGCCCATAAACGAGTACCTGGAAAGATATTTTTCAAGCTACCGTATTATCGCTGAACCAGGGCGGGTTCTGAGCGGAAGGTCGATGACCCTTGCAGCACGTGTAATGGGAAAATCACTGAGAAACGGGGTGTGGTGGTATTATCTCGATGAGGGTGTTTACGGATCTTTTTCCGGGAAAATTTACGATCATGCTGAATACCCGATGTTTGTAGCTAAAGATGGGGAGAGGTATAATTCTGTACTGGCCGGGCCCACATGCGATTCTATCGATATACTTTACGAGAATATCAGTCTGCCGCTGCTTGACATAGGTGATCTGATAATTTTTGAATCCATGGGTGCCTATACTTGCGCGAGTGCTTCGGCTTTCAATGGTTTCCCGAAAGCCAGGATAGTTGTTGTTGACTGAAGTGTAATCTTAGATTCACTAACCCTGAGTACAATCCAGCCAGCCTGAGTACATTGTAAAGGCTCTCTGGAGCAATAGAGATGTGTTAATATAGATGTTAAAAAAAGAAGTTTGTTGTCTTTCGACTGGAAGAGGTGATCTTATGAGCGTTGGTTTTCATCCTGAAAGCGGTTCCTCTCTGTGGATTCAAAACCTTGTCAACGGTCTATCCGGTCTGACTATCAGAGCAAAACACGCACTCTTCTGTGATTCCAGTCCTTTCCAGAAAATTGAAGTTTTTGATACTTATAGTTTCGGAACCGTATTGTGCCTGGGAGGCTCAGTAGTGATTACTGAACTCGACAGTGACTCTTATCATGAGATGATTGTACATCCGGCCATGATTATGCACAAAAAACCGGAGCGTATCTGTATTATTGGTGGCGGAGATGGGGGGTGTCTGAAGGAGGTCATCAAACACGATGATGTCAAGACGATTGTTGTTGTTGAAATTGACAGCATGGTGAAAGAAACAATAGACAGGTTTTTCCCTGCCCTTGCCAAAGGATTCCAGGACAGTAGGGTAGAGGTTGTTTTTGATGATGGTTACCATTATCTGAAAAAAAATAAGAAACAGTTTGATGTGATAATCATTGATTCTTTTGATCCGGGTGGTCCTGTACAGTCTCTGGAAACCGTTGATTTTCAAAAGGTTGTTGCCGGCAGGCTTGCAGAGGATGGGATTGCGGTATTTCAGACCGATTCTCCTACAGTGAAAGGTGAATTCCTTCGAAAAACGATTCAAAGTGTTTCCCCGTTTTTTAAACACCGTAAGCTTTATTTCTGCTCCATGCGTTCATTTCCGGAAGGGGTATGCAGTTTCCTGATCTGTTCAAAAAATGCTGAAGTCTTAAAGAACTTTGAGAAACAGCGGTACGCCTCGATTGCCAAATTGTGCACATATTACAATGATGATGTGCATGTGGGTGCTTTTTTGCTGCCACAGAATATTAAGAGGCTCCTTAAATGACAGGAGGAGGAAGCTTGTTTTCGAGTCCGGCATTAAATATCTTAACATTAACGGTGTCTTGCCTGCCCGAAAAGAATTCCCCATGGAAATCTTAAAGCTACTGTGGATCTTGATATTTTTCCTTTTTTCGCTCAATTTAATTTTCATTTGGAGCAAGATATACGTAATCTATAAAAGGTTGGATTCTTTAACGGCAGTACTCAAGAAGATTAGTAATTTAGAAGAAGAATTCCACAAATCGCGCAAGACTGAACCTAAAGCTCTTTGACAGTTCGATATACAGAAGAAGAACATCATTTTATCAGCTCTGTAATCAGAGCACATTGAAAATACCCGTTTTCTGAATCCGGAATATGTTTTAATACCGGTTCAGAAGGTCCGGAAAGGGGGTAGAGGGCAAAAGAAGATTATTTTTTCCGGAAGTGAATTAATAAGTATGTAAACCACAAACAATCAGAATCGTGTGCATCAGGGTGGAATAAATCCCGATTTTTTGCGCCGGGCCCAAAGAGGCCTTTCTATTAAAATATAAGAGCGCGTTTCAATACTTAGAATGCACAGATAAACATTATGGAGAAGTAACAATATGGAATTAGCAGCAATCATTACGACATTAGTGGTCGTTTTACTGCAAATAATAACATTATCGCATGTGCTTGGTACCAGAAAAATGATCAGTGAACTTGGTAGACAGAAGTCAAACCCCTCATCTCATGGTGAAAGAAGGGAGCGGGAATTCCGGCACAACAGAAGGAATTCACAGGATAACAGATCAAAATCACAGAACCAGAGCACGACCACTGCTGCTGTCGATCCGGTTGAGAAATCATTACGTGACATCAATTTGAAGTTAAAGAATGCAGAGCGCGATCAGGAATTCGCGCGCAAAAAAATGCATGATAATTTCTCCAAGGATCACAACAACAGAAGAAGAGATGGTGGAAGAGGCGGAAGAGATTTTCGTAATCGCGATCGTGACAATCGTGGCAACGACCGCCGTGGAAACTGGAATGAAAGAAACCGCAGGGATAATTTTCAGCCCAGCGGCAATGTCAACCAGGAATCCGAGGAAAAAATCGAGCTTAAAAATGTAACCGAACAGCCTCTTGAAATTACACCGGCAACTGCAGGTCCTGATTTGACTCCCAGCGATTTCGGAACAGAAGAGCTGCAGCATGGACGCAAATTCGGGGATAAGCGCAGAATGTTTAGCGCTGAGCCACAGACTGAAAATGATTCGCCGTCCATTGTTTCCCAACCTGTACAGGAACCGGAAACTCAGGAGAAAAGTGAGGAGATTGCCCAGATGACTTCTGAGGAGACGACTGCAGAAACAGAGATCAGATTTGGTCGCAGGTAAGAGGAGTTTTTTGGAATTTAAAGGCCCGGTATCGAGAGATACCGGGCCTTTTTTTTGGTGCGCCCGGCAGGGCGCAGACACTTGGTGGTGTAAGTCCATTGCTTGAAGACCGATACATGCCGAAAGCCGTACTGAAGGTAGAAATACCTGAGGCAGAACGGCGGAGTCCGGATGTTAGGGATTCCTACGGTAGTGGATCGGTTGATCAGTCAGGCATTGTATCAGGTGGTGAAGCCAATATTTGAGCCTGAATTCTCAGAGCACAGTTATGGCATCATAGAAGGGCGTAGCGCATAACAGGCAGTCATGCAAACGCGGGACTATATCAAGCAAGACTATGACTGGGTTGTAGACATAGACCTTGAGAAATTCTTCGATAGAGTCAACCACGATGTCCTCATGACGCGCATTGCAAAGAAAAATTGCGGACTGAGCGAAGAGTAAGCGTGGAAATCTGCCACAAACGGAAGAGGCCCATGGTGGAATGCAGGAGCAAAACACATGAATTTTGCACTACCCAAGTTTCACTTCGAACAAATTGGACTCGTGTCACTGTATGACGGAATTGTTATTAATCATTAACACTTTACGACCGCCGTATACGGAACCGGGGGGTGATTACCTCTGGGAATTTTCCTCAGAGATGAATTAAGAACTCTGGATAGGATCACAGTTTCACCCCGCAGGTAAATTGTTGATTTAGCCTCGACAGCCCTCAAATCCGAGACATCACCTCCCATTTTTTTTCTCAATTCCACAAATAATTCCCAAAATCTTCAGGCATGAACACAGCTAATTCACTGTTGTCTCTAATTAGAGGTCAAAAAAGGAAGGATTTAACAATAGAGGTGATCGGGTATTAACCAATACCGTCCTTTATGGATGTAGAAGAACAGCGTAGTCTACGTGCAAACCATCTTTTTTAGAAAGTCCAGTTCTTTGATTCTGCAGCTCCGGGAGATCATCTTCGAAACCGCTGATCCACTCACCCCCAGATAAGTGGCCAGATTGATACAGGAAAAACCGAAATGGCTGACTCCAACC
>JAAYIG010000074.1 GCA_012523595.1 Fibrobacter sp. | reverse complement strand
GTGCTATAAATGTTCTGGGTCTGGCAAAAAGGGTCAGGGCGCGTGTCCTTCAGGCATCGACATCAGAGGTGTACGGAGACCCCGATGTGCATCCTCAGAAAGAGGATTACTGGGGACATGTTAATCCGATAGGTATCCGCTCATGTTATGATGAGGGCAAGCGGGTTGCGGAAACATTGTTTTTTGACTATCACCGGATGAACAAAGTTGATATCAGGGTTATGCGTATTTTTAATACGTATGGGCCCCGTATGCATCCCAATGACGGCAGGGTGGTTTCTAACTTCATTGTACAGGCAATCAGAGGAAATGATATTACGGTGTATGGTGATGGGAAGCAGACCCGTTCATTCTGCTATGTTGATGACCTGATCGAGGGGATGATCAGGCTGATGAACACTGAGGATTTTCAGGGACCCGTAAATATCGGGAATCCCTCCGAGTTTACTATCCTCGAGCTGGCTGAAAATGTGATAAAATTGACTGGAAGCAAATCCAGGATCGTATTCCATCCTCTGCCCTCCGATGATCCGAAGCAGAGGCAGCCCGATATCAGTCTGGCCAGAGAAAAACTGAACTGGCAGCCCACAGTGGAACTGGAAAAAGGGCTTCGTAAAACGATCGAGTATTTTCAGAAGAATCTGGATTGCTGAAGTAATCGGAAGAAGAATTAAATTTGTCAGAAGATAAAAATGGAAAGGTATTAAGATGAGCAATTATGACCCATCGGTGATTGAACCGAAGTGGCAGCAGAGGTGGAAAGAGAACAAACTGCACAAGGCTGTTTACGATCCGGGAAAGCCGAAATTCTATGCGCTTGACATGTTTCCGTATCCATCCGGATCCGGTCTTCATGTAGGACATTGTGAAGGATACACGGCTACTGATATAGTGACCAGGTTCAAGAGGATGCAGGGATGGAACGTGCTTCATCCAATGGGCTGGGATGCTTTCGGGCTTCCGGCTGAGAATTTCGCAATCAAAACCGGTATACACCCCCGGATAACTACTGACAAGGCCATCTCGAACTTCAGGCGGCAGATAGATTCCATCGGTTTTGCCTATGACTGGGACAGAGAGGTTAACACAACCGATCCGCGGTATTATAAATGGACCCAGTGGATATTTCTCCAGCTTTACAAAATGGGTCTGGCTTATGAGGGAATAATGCCGATTAACTGGTGCCCATCCTGCAAGACCGGCCTGGCAAACGAGGAAGTGACAGGTGGTAAGTGTGAGAGATGCGGAAGTATCGTGGAAAGAAAGGATCTCCGTCAGTGGATTTTAAGGATCACCAAATATGCCGACAGGCTTCTTGAGGATCTCTCTGAAGTTGACTGGCCGGAATCGACCCTCGCAATGCAGCGCAACTGGATAGGAAGGTCTGAAGGTGCGAAGGTGATTTTCACTGTTGCGTCAGGAACTGCCGAAGGGGAGGAGATCAGGGTGTTCACTACCAGGCCCGACACTCTTTTTGGAGCAACTTATGTTGTTCTTTCTCCCGAGCATCCTCTTGTTGACAGAATAACCACTCCTGAGAAACAGGCAGAGGTCAGAGAATACCAGACTGCGGCCCGAAGGAAGAGTGACCTTGAGAGAACTGAGCTTTCAAAGGAGAAAACCGGCGTATTCACGGGGTCTTATGCTGTAAATCCGGTGAACAACAAACAAATTCCAATATGGATTGCCGATTATGTCCTCTCTACTTACGGAACTGGTGCCATAATGGCCGTTCCGGCCCACGACGAGCGCGATTATGAGTTCGCATGTAAATACCAGTTGCCGATAATTCAGGTTGTTCGCCCTGCAGAGGGCGAAATACCATCCGGTCAGGCATTTACGGATGAGGGAATAAACATCAACTCGGGTGAACTTGACAACTTAAGGACACCGGATGCCAAACGCAGGATAATTGAAAGTCTCGAAAAGTCGGGGAAAGGGAAATCCGCAGTCAGTTATCGTCTGAGAGACTGGGTGTTTTCGCGTCAGCGTTACTGGGGAGAACCGATCCCGATTGTTCACTGTGAGAAATGCGGAGCGGTCGCTGTTCCTGAGGATCAGCTTCCTGTGACTCTTCCGGATGTGGAGCGGTACGAACCTTCCGGAACAGGAGAATCTCCACTGGCAAATATCACTGAGTGGCTTAACACCACCTGTCCTCAGTGTGGCGGTCCGGCAAAAAGGGAGACCAACACCATGCCGCAATGGGCAGGGTCCTGCTGGGATTATCTGAGGTATCTTGACCCGGTGAATAACAATGAACCCTGGTCAAAGGAAGCGGAGAAACAGTGGATGAATGTGGATTTATATATCGGTGGTGCTGAGCACGCTGTGCTTCATCTCCTCTATTCCCGTTTCTGGCACAAGGTGCTTTACGATTTGGGATATGTGTCCACAAAAGAACCTTTCAAAAAACTCCGTCATCAGGGGACAGTGCTTGCGGCTACTTACCGTGACAGTACGGGAAAGTACCATCCGCTTTCTGAAGTTGAGTTCAGAAACAATGAACCTTATCTGGTCTCCACAGGTGAGAAACTGAGCATGGAAATAGAGAAGATGGCAAAGTCCAAGCTCAATGGAGTCAATCCGGATGATGTGGTAGCCAGGTATGGTGCGGATACTCTGCGTCTTTACGAGATGTTTATGGGAGAGTTTGAGCTTCCAAAGCCTTGGGATCCCAGGGCAATTGAGGGATGCAGCAGGTTCCTGCGCAGGTTGTACAGGCTGGTGGATGAGTATGATGAATCAAAAGCCGGCTCTGCAGAAACAAATATCAGAGCCAGGCACCGGGTGATAAAAAAAGTCACCAATGATATCGAGGGGATGAAGTTCAATACTGCGGTAGCAGCAATGATGGAGTTTATAAACGAGATTTCAGAGAAAGGTGCCTCAAAAGAAGACCTCACTGTTCTTGTGAAACTGGTTTCTCCTTTTGCCCCGCATCTTGGAGATGAACTCTGGGAGAAACTTGGTGGAGACGGTTTTGTTATTCAATCGAACTGGCCTTCGTGGGACGAATCACTCACTCTTGAGCAGAATGTGACCATTGTTGTACAGGTAAACGGGAAATTGAGGGCAGAGTTTACTGCTCCGCGTGATGCCACTCAGGAGCAGTTGAAGGAATCGGCTCTGGGACTCGAGAAGATCAAAACGTACACCACGGATAAAACTGTGCGCAAAGTAATAGTCGTTCCGGGGAAACTTGTCAATATCGTAGTGGGCTGATCTATGATTAAGATTGCAGCAGCTACAAATAACAAGGGCAAAATAACGGAAATCAGGGAGATCCTGAAAGAGGAGCGTGTTGAACTTGTTTCCATGGGCGAATTATTCAACCCGGTTCCTGAAATTGATGAAACCGGCTCCACGTTTCTTGAAAATGCGCTTATCAAGGCCAGGTGGGTTTTTGACCACTGTGGGTTATGGACACTGGCTGATGATTCAGGACTGGAAGTCGATTTCCTTGGTGGAGAACCGGGTGTGAGAAGTGCCAGGTATGCTGGTGAGAACTGTGACTATAAGGCCAATAATGAGAAACTTCTTAAAGTGATGGAAGGGGTTCCGGAAGACAGACGGGGAGCCGCTTTCCGGTGTGTTATTGTACTGGTGACCGGAAAAGATCAGTATGTAAAGGCAGAGGGGGTATGCAGGGGAAAAATCGGATTTGCTCCTGAGGGAGCTGGCGGGTTTGGCTACGATCCGCTTTTTATTCCTGATGGGTACAGCAGTACTTTTGCCCAGTTGAGTCCTGATGTCAAGAATTCAATAAGTCACCGTGGCAGGGCTCTGTCCGCCCTGAAGGAGAAATTGCATGAGCGTCTCAGATAACGCATCTGCAAGAGAGACTGTTCTTGTAGTAGATGACAATCTGCACACCTCTGCAATTGTAAAGGATTCGGTAATTAAAGCCGGTTTTGAGTGTGTCGTAAGTTCCTGTAGTCAGGATGTTTTGAGGATTGTTGAAGAAGGTAAAGCCGATCTTGTCCTTTTTGATTTTGAGATGGCGGACAGAGATAACTTTTCTTTAATAAAACAGATCAAGAAAACAACGGGTCAGAGTTATCTTCCAGTAATTTTTCTGTCTGTTTCTGAGGTCAGGGACAAAAGAGCAAAACTGGTCTATGCTGATGATTATTTAAAAAAGCCTTTTTCCTGTGATGAGTTTCTCGCATGTATTAAACCATTGTTGAGGATCCGCAGGCTTCAGCGCCAGATCATTCTCTCAAAAGCCGGATACAAGTGTTTATATGAGAATTTTCCCAGCATGTACGTTACAATCGATTCAACACAGACTATTATCGATTGTAACCGTTATTTCTGTAAAACTTTAGGAATGAAAAGAGAGGAGATTGAAGGGGGAAGTATCTTCAGCTTTTTCCGGGAGGACAGAGAGTCACTGGAGGTACTTTTTAACAGTCTTGCTTCTGAAGATTTTGTACCCCTTCTGCATCGTAATTTTCATTTGTCAGGTCCGGATGGCACGCCTTCCTTGATGGTAAAATTGAATGCGATCTATGTTGGTTACTGGCAGGCAAATTCCACCATCATAATCACGATGAATGACATAACCCAGCAGCTTCGTCTTGAGGAAGAGCAGAAGCTGGCAAGAAAACAGCTTTACCGTTCCGCAAGACTGGCATCCATCGGCACTCTGGCATCCGGTGTTGCACATGAGATCAACAATCCCCTTACTGCGATACTGGGTTTTTCAAGTTCAATACTTGAAAGGATGAAAAACAACGAGCCTGTGGGACAGGATGAACTGCATCAGTACTTGCAGATCATATATTCCGAGGCGCTTCGCTGCAGAGATACTATTGAGAATCTGAGCAGATTTGCCAAGGACAGCGGTATCCAGACTATGAGTGTGATATTGCATGACTGCATCGATGATGCTGTGAAATTACTGCAGCCCAGGGCTGTTAAAACCGGAATAAACATCGTAAATAAGATTTCATCCGACGTAGTGGTAATGGCAGATTCCGCGAGATTGAGCCAGGTTTTTGTAAATCTTCTGTCCAATTGCCTCGATTTTTGCCCATCGGGTTCTGAGGTAATTATTGAGCCCTCAGTTTCACATGATCCCTCAAGGTATTATTGTGTACAGGTTTCCGATAACGGGCCTGGAATAAAACCTGAAGCTCATTCGAAACTCTTTGATCCCTTTTTTACAACAAAAGAGGTTGGAGCAGGAGCGGGATTGGGACTTGCCATTTGCCATAACATAATGGAAGATTATAACGGAAGCATCGAAATAGAGAGTGAACTGTCAAAAGAGACAAAAGTTACACTTGAGATCCCTGTTGAGAAAAAGGTAATGAGCGATGGACAAGGGTAAGATTCTTGTTGTCGACGATGAGGCCTCGCTGCGTCTTTTGCTGAGCAACGAGCTCTCGCGGGCCGGTTACAGTGTGGAGACTGTAGCAGACGGTGAAGCTGCTTTAGAGATACTGCATGAGGGATTTTTTCACATAGTGCTTCTGGATATTGTCATGCCGCGCATGAGCGGCATCGATGTACTCAGGCAGATCAAGCAGGATAACATCCCGGCAGAAGTAATTATCCTTACCGGAAATGCCACACTGGAGAGCGCGATCGAGTGCATGAAGCTTGGTGCGTTTGAATATGTGAGAAAACCCTATTCTCTTAATGAACTGCTGATACAGATAGAACGTGCCATAGC
>JAAYIG010000073.1 GCA_012523595.1 Fibrobacter sp. | reverse complement strand
CCTCTGTGCCGTGCCGAATAACATGAAAAGCATTCTTTGGATCAAACTGTGGTGTGTCTTCCAGATTGTAAACCGCCACAGTCATGGTGTCCAGAATCCACTGCACCGGCATCAGGTCATGAAGAATAATTGCGGATAAAGTACCTGCATTATCTCGGAAAATCACATGAGTAGGCTTCATCAAACCATTGTCTTCTGTCCCATGGAAAAACAGAGATGAGCCATCATCACCTTTGCTCACAAAAAGAAGCTCGTTTGATTCATCTGAGCTTAGATACAACCCCGGATCTGATGGTATTGTGATTTTGCCGGTATCTGAATCGCCGATAAAGTTGCTGCTATCAACTTCATCACTGAATTTTTCTCCCCACAACGGGCTGTCAACCCAGTAACCGGAGTTTTCGTAACGCCATAACCCATCAAATAAGGTTCCATCCTTTGATACTTTTACTTCTCCGTAACCGCGAGACTCCGACTCATTCCATGAAACCTCGATGCTCTCTCCTTCCCACCATGAGAAAGTGAGACGTAAACCTGCCAGTTCTCCGGCAATCCTGCCGCAATCATCATACTGGCCATAGAGACCAAATACAGAATCTCCAACCTGTGTCAAAAGAATATCTCCCCATTCAGAATACCACATCCCGGTTAATTGTGCTGATGGGGAGGTGGTAGTATCTATTACAAATGCCGATTTATCTATTTTTTTACTTTTCCGCACAGCGATCCACTCCGAAGAACTCCACTCCTCGTCATCCTCATTGCACCATTTTCCATACAGACTATCTCCTGCTTTTTTAACCACAAAAAATCCGGGACCCCGGTGATGCTGTTCGGCACTATCGTATGGAAAACCATCCAGTGCAAACTCCCACCATTTAAAAGTGAAAGTATCGGCTTTCAGGGTACCTTCAAGCTGTCCGTTATTAAAGGTATATTTACCACTAATAGATTCCCCGGTCTGATCAAGGATCATCAAACCTTCTTCACCGTTCCATCCAAAAAAGCATTTCCATGTTCCTGTAAGGTCAATTGAGGGGTCATCGGGAGTATCAGATAGAGATGACGGATTATCGCAGGAAACAGAGATCAGGAGAAAGATTATTACAGGGATTGAAAAGAAATGTCTGTGTCCCATTTTACCCTTCTTAGTATTGAAAACATGTATAAAACTATGATTTTTCAAGGATTCAATAATATAAGAATGGGGGAGAGCTGTAAACAATATCTGTTTTACTATGATGTTCCACAAGGTGAGTAAGAGAAATACTGAGGTTTTAGAGTGATGTAAATAATGGAGGAGGCGGATAGTTCCCAGGTTTAAGACACACCCATATATTGGGCTTCAACTGCTTGTTTCAGGGAATCGTCATCGGTTTGGTGTTGATTTTGATATCTTTATTTCTCTAATTCCTCTGTTGAACTTCGGGTAATCTGAAAGAGGTGTATCTGATGTGAATTGTTGAGTCCTTCATTATTGTTGAATCTCAGGGATCTGTTTTCAAGTTTATCGATTATGTCTTACTGGACTATACCTTGAAACGTAATCTAAAAGACGTTATATTAATAATGACACTATATTTTGATTCACTGGAGGCATAATTTGAGTCAGATTACACTCCGGGATATTCCTGTGGAAATTGAACAGCTTATTCGGGATCTTGCCCGAAGAAGGGGCCAGAGCATCAACAAGACAGTTTTAGAATTCCTTCAGAAGGGACTTGGGCTCTCTGGTGGTGGGAAAAAAAGAAGAGATCTCTCATCATTGGCGGGTACCTGGGATGAAAGGGAATTTGCTGAATTCGAGGAGAACATAAAGATATTTGAGCAGATTGACAGTGAGATGTGGAAATAATGAATATCTGTATCGATACCAATGCATATTCCGAGTTTAAAAGGGGTAAGTTGGAAGTAGTTTCTCTGTTTGAAGAAGCATCAAATATAATTGTTCCTACGATAGTAATAGGGGAGTTATACGCAGGCTTTTACATTGGAACTCAGTCCAGCCGTAATATCAGGGAACTTCAGGAATTTTTAGATCAGGTTGGGTTAGAACTGAAGGCTCCTGATAACGAAATCGCTGAACGGTACGGAATCATTGTCTCTGATCTTAAAAAGAAGGGTACCCCAATTCCAACAAATGATATCTGGATTGCAGCAACTGCACTTGAGACCGGTTCAAGATTAGTGACTTATGATAATCATTTTGATTTGATCCCAGGGTTGATAATCCTTTCACCCTGACCTGTGGCTAAAATAACATATCAGAAGACTGCTTTCTCCGGGGTCGGCATAAAGATCCGGGAAAAAGGTATTTTTCAATAGTCAGATTAATGGAATCTCAGGTAAAGGCAGAAAAATGGCAAAAATCATTCTGGTTGCGGGTGCCCGTCCCAATTTCATGAAAATCGCACCTGTATTAAGGGCAATAGAAAAGAAAAATTCATCGATACAACCGGTTCTGGTTCACACCGGGCAGCATTATGATCACAAAATGTCAAGTGCTTTTTTCGATGAGCTTGGAATCCGTGAGCCGGATTATAATCTTGAGGCAGGATCTGCCTCGCATGCGGTTCAGACTGCCAATATAATGACCAGATTTGAAGAGGTCTGTCTTAAAGAGAAACCTGACATAGTCGTGGTAGTCGGTGATGTAAACTCGACAATTGCTGCGGCCCTGGTAGCAAAAAAGCTCAATATCGGCCTGTCACATATCGAAGCCGGACTCCGCTCACGCGACAGTACCATGCCTGAGGAGATAAACAGGATAGCTACAGACGCGATTTCCGATCTCTTTTTTACAACTGAGCCGGAGGGCACAGAAAATCTCCTTTCGGAAGGTCATCCGGAAAACCGTATCCATTTCGTGGGTCATGTGATGATCGACAACCTTTTTTATCAGCTGCAAAGATTATCCGACAATACTGTGAGTGAATCTGTAAGGAGACTCAAAGATCTCCTGCCGGAGCAGTATGTGTGTATGACAATGCACCGCCCCTCAAATGTCGATAATCCTGAGGTACTGCGTCAACTGATGAATGCGGTACAGAATATTTCCGGTAAAGTCCCTGTTATCTTCCCATGTCACCCAAGAACCAGGAAAAACATCGCTGAATTCAATATCGATATTGAGACAGTTTCACCTGAAAAGCAGAAGAAAATATCCAATGGGCTGATCATGATGGATCCTCTGGGTTATAATGAATTTCTTTCTCTCTGGAGTGGCTCAAGCGTGGTTTTAACCGATAGCGGCGGGCTGCAGGAAGAAACTACAGCTCTTAAAATTCCATGTGTCACGATGCGGGAGAATACGGAAAGACCCGTTACAGTAAGTACTGGTTCCAATGTAATTGCAGGTGCAAATCCGGAAAAGATAACAGGGTATGTAAATGATGCACTCGAGAAGAGATGGAAAGAGTGCGGGGTACCGGATTTGTGGGATGGGAGGGCGAGTGAAAGGATTGTTGATGTTTTAGAGAACTACAAATGACAGCCGGTGGCTGTTAGTCTCATTTTAATAAACACCCTATGTCAAGCTTAAAATGTTTGTTTTCAGGGTCGGTACCGGAATCGAAATTCACACCTCGTCGCTTCATGTAAAGTCGCAATCGTTTTATAACGAATCGGATGACACCTGCTGTATTAATTTCAATTGAATGACAACATCAGATAATTATAGTAGTCGCTTTAGAAGTGTCCTGATTTCCCTTTTTAATGAAAGTTGGGCTAAGAAGTATGAACAAAGCCCGCAGGGGCACTTTGTGCTTACAGAGGACAAGAGACAGAGGGGAGAGGAAAGATCAGAGGTTTACCCTCTGATCTTCCATTACCACTATCTGTAATCGTTCCCGTTATCATCAATTCTAACCGTGCAGACCGACTGGTCTTTCCGAATATATGCGATTTTTTTATTTGAAACCTCAGTCAAGACGAAATTGATGATTTCAAAGCCTTCAATAAGGTCATCATCAAGTGTCTTGAACTCCATATTCGCGGATGGACTGTTGCCGCGTGGAATTGTCACACAATGACAGGGATTACTTATTGTGTAATCACTCCCTTCGGTGGCAGTGGAAGTGGAATCGGCCTTATAATACACTATCAGGTCCGACTCAAGATTCCCTTCGACTCTGACAGTGATCGTATAGGTTGCAGGCCACTCATTACCACCCACATAGGTACCGTTGAACATGACAGGGATTTCATTAGGAGTAACATTGTAACGAAAACTGGTTATTTCACCCGGCTGTACAATGTCTGAGTTGGAACTCAGATCGATTCTGATAAATCCTCTGTCCTCAGGGATTGTATCATCAACTATACTGATTACCAATTCCCGCTCTGTAGTGCCTTGTGCAATAATCAGCGTGTCAGACCCGTTATTAACCCTGTAGTCGTAACCAGATATCATGTTGCTGTCTGTAACGGAGAGTTGAAGCACCACCGGAATATCCAGCGGCTTATCGAGTTTTACCTTTACTTTTACCTCAGGCACGGCTTCGGAACCGGATGAATCCTCGATGGTAAATGAATAAAATGCAGCCACATCACCATCATCGTGAATGGTCAGGGTGAAATCCTGATTATCCCTGGAAACCGTGAATGGATCATCGGAAACCAGTTTCAGTATTACAGTCTCATCCTGCTCCTGGAGCTGATCCTGCCTGATATGGATCTTTATCTCAGCCTGCACATCACCAGGATCAAAGGTCACCCTGTAATAATTGTTGTCTAAAGTAAAATCTTTCCCGGCGGTGGCAGTACTGCTCTCATCCAGCACACAGATAAACTCAACTTTCTTCTCAACCGGTCTTGACAGTTTAATAATGACCGGATAGGTGGTGTCTGTCTCCACTACTGCGGCCTCAGTTTCATTGAAATAGAACAAAACTATGTCATTGTCTATAATCTCTCCATAGAATACCTTGTTAGATTCGGTTCTGAATTTAACAGAATCAGGTTCCGTTACCCTTATTTCGAATCTTTCGGTGACTTCCGGTATCGAGTCATCAAATATCTCCGGATTCAGAACCGCGACCGTATCCCCGGCATCGAATACAAATTTCCCGCTCAGTGGAGAGCTTATATCAGAGCTGTCTGCAGCATCATTTGTTGCAGGAAATGAAATTGTATATGGAATAGACACTCTGGACTCCAATGCCGGTGTCATGATCAGCTTTACCGGATCCCATTGAGAAGCTCCCTCTTTGAATGTCGCGTGTATGTTCTCCCATCTCAGGAAAGCGACTATCTCTTTCATGACAAGGATATCTGTAACAATAGAATCCATCATGCCGCAACTGTCTTTCACAGTCACCTTCAGTTGTTGTACTATGGTATCGGCACGTTCTGCTGTCCATTGCACAAGGCTGTCGGATCCCTTGAGAATGGTCTTTACTATCTTTCCATTGCTGTCCAGAAAGTATGCGGCATACTCGAAAGGTTTTGTACCTGTAAGAGGAACCTCCCTGAGAGTCACATTTATCGATTTACCGATATAAACAGTATCCGGGAAATCATCCTCAGATGTAAGGAACTTGACCGGTACAGCCACAATCCCCTTGACCACGATCACAAAACTCTTCTCTATGGATTCAAACCCGTCAGTAGCTCTTATAACAGCATCATAAAAACCGACATCGGACAACTGAGGAGTCCAGGAGACTTTTCCTTCTCCTGCATTCAGAATAACAGACTTTCCGGTACTGTCGATTATGGTCATGATGACAAAAAGAGAGTCGTTATCAGGATCTGATACTGATATATCAAAGACTGACTCTTTGCCTGTTGTGATAACCGAATAGGAGGGTGTATTGATCCATACGGGCAGCCGGTTGTGCTTTACAAAAAGGGTGTCTTTGGTTGAATACCCTGCACTGTCGGTGGCGTCGATGTAAATCGGTGTGCTCTCTGCACCGTGTGCAATAAAAACCTTTGTGCTGTAATAGAGATCATCACTTTTCTTGCTGACTTTTTTCCCGTTTACAGTCACTGTTAGTTTGCTGTTGTCTACAATGTCCAGTTCAAGGAGCATGGAATCGGTTCGGCTTATATAGTTTGTTTCAACCGGTTCCCCGTTGCATCGCTTGCCTCTTATCTGAGGCGCGGTGGTGTCTACAAATTCCGGATTATAGAAAACATAAAAATCGGTCTCTGCCAGTCTCGTTCCGGTTGTCTGGGAATCTGGGAATACAATAAGCGATATGTGATTGGTGCGGTTGGGGAGGTTGATGTTAATGGAAAAAACGGGGTTATCCTGCATAATCCGGATTTTTTTCTGATCCGCACCGTTGTTCTTTACAAGGAGGTACAATTTGCTGTATTGATCAAAGTTGCCGATATTGCCCAGCAAATTCAACTTAGTGGAAGAAGTCTGCATACTGTCAACAGGGTAGAGTACATTTATGACCGGAAGAATCTTCACGTAATGGATAAAAAACGATCTGCTGAAATTACGGTTAAGATTGTCAGTCACGGAGATATCGAGCTTAACCGGTTTTGTAATTGTGTCGAGACCTTTTAAATTATAATTGAGCACGAAAAGTTCACCCATCCTGAGACTGTCGCTGAATGCTTTCCCATTTACCCTTGCACTCTTCAGACGCTGTGCCCCGGAAACCTCAAGGCTGAATTTAAAAGACGATGTGGTTGAATATACGGAATCGGAAAGGACCGAATCATTTATGCATACAACCTTAAGTTCAGCCTGGTCTGAATTAACAATTGAGAAAAATACAGAGGGGGAACGGTGCTTCTTCAGATCCTCAACGTACAGTTCACCGACCTGGCTTGTAAATGATGATGTAATTCCGATTTTTACGGAAGGACTGTACTCCCTTATTACGATACCGTTGTGAAAATCCCATACATAAATTACCTGGTCTCCAACCGGCTTTGTGCTCAGACGAATCGAATCTCCGATCCCGCCTTTTATTCCAGCCTGATGCAGGGGAGATTTTACATACACTTCGCGGCTGTCCGTAACAACCGTTCCGTCATTTTTGTAAGATATCACCTGAATACTTTGCCGGCCGGTGTCGAAAAATGAAACTGAAAATGAAAAGCTATGTTTTGATTGAAATTTGCTTTCCGGTACAACCGTATCAGGACCAAACAGACGGTTTTTGTCGATATGGAGTTTAAAGCTGTCCAGATGCTCCCTTAAATAGAGATTGACTTTGACATTGTATGTGGAGAATATTTTTACAGTGTCACGAGAACCAAGGCTGCTGTCAGCAATCTTCGCCATCGCCCTCTCTTTATCCAGAAATGGATTGGTGAGATTCGTGCATGTAAAAAACAGACACGCCAGTACGCAAAAAACATGTAAATAATTCAATCTTTTCATAAATCTAACCTGCTCTGGATAAGATTTAAAATGCAAAGGACAGTGCGAACCCTCCCAGGGCAATTACTGCACCACAAGCACCGCTTACACATCGCACCATCACCCGGTTTCTGTCACTTTTTGCACTCTCCCAGTCCCTGGATGTGTATACCTGCATCTCTATTTCGTCAAGCACAGACAAATCTTTCAACTTCTGATCAGCACTCTTGTATCTGGTCTTGTAGTACCATGCGGTTGCAGTACCCGATGCCAGTGCTGCGGCAAGGCTCGTGTAACGCAATACCCGGATTCTTACTTGAGATCTGTTTTCCGGTTTTTCACTGACCAGTTTTACCTGTTTGTTCATCGTGTCGGAACTGACCTCAGCCAGTTGATCCGGTTCAGGAATCTTCACCTCAGGTGCAGCAACAAGTCCGTAAGAAAAAGCTTTATTGGCCTGCACCTCAAGTTTTTCACCCTTGATAGTTACATCCGCTTTACCGTTGCTGCTGAAAAGAGAATTGTTGATTTTAAAGTGCTCAGTCTGAGATTTAATACCGTAAACCGAATAACGTACGACACATTGTGTAAAATCGGTCCCGATTGCAGTTTCGTAAATATCTATTCCGTTCCAGTCATAAGGTGCCGCATCGATACTTGAAGATTCATTCCATTGACGGTCGTTTTTGGAAGTGAACACGACATTTTTGTCAGTTTCTCCCTTTACATAAAGAGTCCCCTGAACATGCATCCCTGTAAAGCCTTCAAACAGCAACACCGTCCCTGCATCGATAGTAACCGTTGATCCCGGAGAGACATAGATATCAGCTACTACGAGATAGGGTCTCTCAGATGACAGGCGTTCAGGAAGTGAACCGCTTAACTCTACAAAATCCTGAGCAAAAATGCTGCTGAATATGGATAAGACGGTACCTGTTAACCCGAATAAGTATTTCATGAAACTCTCTCCATTTGACTGTGCTATTGAATGGATGAACTGATTCTGCGAATCTCCCTGTCAGCCTTGACATAATAAGGATGCGACACATTGGAACGATAGGCATACTTGACTTCATACCAGGCCTCCATGGCAGCCTGCCCGGACTGCTCCTGGGGAAACCTGTCATATTCTGAGGCCAGAATACATGCTTTAAGGTACAAAAATCTGTTCCTGAGCTCTGTAGATGAGAGCCGGCCCGATGGTACACGCAGGGCTTTCTCTGCTTCTGCCATGGCAGCTTTTAACTGATCCTTTTTAAACAGTATCTCTGCATGCAAAAGATGATACTCACCATCATTTAGTGAATTCTCATGAACCATTCCTTCGGCAGAAGAAATTTCTCCTTCTTTTATCAGAATGCTTATTTTATCCAGAATCAATTCCGGGGTTACAGCAGCCTTTTCTTCTGCTTTTTCTTTTACTATGCTTTCTACTGCAGGGGCAGGTTCTCTCTTCTGAACTTTTGATACCTCTTTTTTAATCTGCGGTTTTGGCTTTTGTGGAGTAGTTTTTACCGGAACAGTACCTGAGCTGGAAACTGCACGGGATTTAATTGTTTCTTCAGGCTGTTTGCTTCTATCGACCTGATTTATGTTTTGTCTACTGTCAATCTTTGATGAGACGGGAACAGACTTTACATCTTTGGCCTTTGATGATCTGTCGGATTTACTGATGCCTGTAATCAGAAAAACAGCAATGAACAGGATGCAGACGCCTGACAGTACCGGAATGAGGAGTTTTTTGAGATCCCTCTCTTTTTTAAGCTCCATTTTCCCGCCCTCAAGAAAACCGGATATGATTTTGTGGGGTTGAAGATCGGTACTTTTCCAGTAAACCTTCTGTAACTCCTCCATAAGCTCAAATGCGCTCTGGAAACGTTTTTCCGGATCCTTCTGCATCAGTTTTTCAACTAAGCTTCTGGCCTTTTGGGAAATGTTTACATCGAGACAATCCAGTGGAACAAAATCATCGGCTTTCCGTTTCTGTATCAGTTTTTCGCGAGTGTCGGCCGGGAATGCTTTCTGGCCGGAATAAAGCTCGTAAAGGAGGACTCCGAGGGAGTAAAGGTCACTTCTTGGATCAACGGTTTTTGATTCCAGTTGTTCCGGTGCCATGTATTGCAAAGAGCCTATAACAGAACTGCCTTCTGAGTGGTTTGTGTTGTTTGAAGGAAGGGCAATTCCAAAGTCCATCAATTTGACAACTCCGGAATCGGATATCATGATATTTGCCGGTTTGATATCGCAGTGTACTACACCTCTGTATGTGGCGCCTGAGAGATTGTAGAGGTGGTTATGCGCATAAATAAGAGCACGGCAGATACAGAGGGCGATTGCAGATACTACGATTTCCGGAAAAGCACCTCGCAGATTGATAAGGGTTTTAAGATCATGCCCTGTGATCAGCTCTGTTTCCATGTATGGCAAGCCATTCCATTTGCCGGCACTGTAGATCTCAACGATATTCGGGTGTTTGAGCTTGGCGGTTATTTTAATCTCCTGCTCAAAGCGGCTGAGAGATTTTTCGGTCTGGACCAGACGCCACAGCTTTACAGCCCTGAAAACTTCAAGTTGGGGATTCCAGATTTTGTATACAACCGACGCGCCTCCTTTGCCCAGTGTTGATTTTACAACTCCGGAGGCAATCATTTCCGGTTCAGGCAGTTCAACCGGCAGCATTTCACTTTCTGACAGTGAAACGGTCTCGGACAACTCATCCATTGCAAGAGATCCTATTCTATAATATCAGTCCAGACATCATAAATAAATTAAGGTATTCCAAGTTGCCCTGGGTGAATTTTTTTGAACAAAAATGAGTTTATAAGCAACAAACGGGCCCAATTTATCCATTCTATCATATCTTCTTTTCGGCCACAAGCATTAATGATGCTGAACAGGAAAAGAGAAGAGTAAGTCAGGGGAGGGGAATCCGAATTTTTAGCCCTGAAAGGGGAGGAGTGGGGGAAATTGATTTGCAAGCTTTGTTTCAGATGTTTAAAACGCAGAGAGCGCTTCACCGGAGTTATTTGCAGAGGCGCTGATTCTTAATTTTTTATTTATTCATCAAACTATAGATAACCCTGCACGGATTCCCTGCCGCAAAAACATCCTCCGGTATATCCTTTACTACCACACTTCCAGCCCCTATAACACTCCTGTTTCCAATACTGACTCCCGGGCAGATCACCGCAGCTCCACCAACCCAAACATCATCACCGATTGTTACCGGTTTCCCGAACTCCAGCCACGAGGCTCTCTGCCTGTGATTCATCGGGTGAGTGGCAGTATAAATCTGTACTCCAGGCCCGAAAAGGCACATCTTCCCGATTGTCACCTGCATCACATCGAGCACCACGCAATTGAAATTAAAAAACACATTTTCACCTGTTTTGATATTATACCCGTAATCGCAATAAAAGGGCGGCTGGATCCAGAGCCCTTTTCCGGCATGGGGGAGAAGCTCTTTTAAAATCCGGCTGCGCTCCTCAGGCTGATCCTCCCCTGAATCATTCAGAGCCTTTATTAAAAGCCTTGCCTTGAGCCGTTCCTCTGAAAGCTCAGGATCACGGGGATCGTACAGAGAGCCGGATAACATGAGGGATTTCTGGGATTGAGGGATCATCTATAATTCTCCTTATAAAGTGGATCTATTAAGACCGAAGCATTACCGGAACCCTGCAATCAGGAAAATATGATTGGGGACAGACTGCTTTTTTGTTTTTATAATCGCTTAAGCAGGTTGAGCAGTAAATCACCTTCATTGGTACTGTGATTTATTATTTTTCAACAAATTAACTCAATCCTTAAAAAAGGCATCTTCTGGATTTCCAATGGAATTAATCTCCGGTGTAGTCATCACCCTCAATGAAGAAAAAAACATCAAAGCATGTCTGGAATCCCTCAAACCTTTCTGTGACGAAATCGTTGTGGTGGACTCTTTCAGTACTGATAAAACCCTGGAGATCGCTTCCCGCTACACATCCAGAATATTCAAGCGCAAACCGGATAAGATAATCGAACAGATAAACTATGCCACAGGTCTGGCATCCCACAAGTGGGTATTCTTCCTGGATGCTGACGAGCGAGTTACACCATCACTGGCAGAGAAGATAAATACCATGAAAAGGGACGGCTTTACTGCTGATTCCTACACAGTGAACCGGTTGAACTACTATGTAAATGGTTTTTTCAAATACTGCGGATGGTACCCTGATACAAAGATCCGGTTATTTGACCGCACAAAAGGCTCATGGGGTGGGGAAGAGCCACATTACAAAGTGGTGATGAACAGGGATGCATCAACGATGCATCTTAAAAAGGATATCATTCATTTCACCTATCGTGATCTCACCCATCAGATAGAAAAGATGAACAGGTTTTCCTCCCAGTCAGCAGGCAGTAAGCCGGACAGGAGTGATTTTACTATACTTCTGCATCTTATCCTGAACCCGCTTGTCCGTTTTGTTAAATGTTTCTTTTTTCAAGGCGGTTTTCTTGCAGGACCAAAAGGGTTGATCAACTCGGTTATAGTGTCGTTTTATGTGTTTGCCAAGTATGCCAAAATGTGGGAGAAAAAGCACGCAAGAAATCCAGATCCGGAATCTGGAATGAATGAGTGGTAGATTTCTTTTTAACTATTTTTCAGGAAACATTATACTGTTCGGAGCGCTTGTACTGATAAGGTATATGGTAGAAGATGAGATTTTTTTATAGTACAGGACACTTAAAACTAACTGATAGCGGTACATGAAAGCATAAATGATATTACTGCACTGTAAATTTTTCAGTGCACAAGCCTTTAAGAAAGAATGGAGCTGGACTGATGAAAATTAGCGGGTTCTCCTTTGCGCGCAATGCCCAGAAACTCTACTATCCTGTTGCAGAGTCGATTAAATCGATTCTTCCTGTCTGTGATGAATTTATCATTGCTATCGGCAAGGGTGATGATGATGACAGGACCAGGGAGATCGTTGCAGAAATCAATGATCCCAGGGTGCGTATTATCGACACTGAATGGACTGACAGAGAGAAGCTCAAGGGGCATATTCACGGCCAGCAGACCAATATCGCCCTCAAAGAGTGTTCCGGGGACTGGTGTTTCTATGTTCAGGCTGATGAAGTGGTGCATGAGAAATATCTCCCTGTAATTCAAAAGAGATGTGAAGAACTTTTAAATGATTCTGAAGTCGAAGGGCTGCTCTTCAAGTACAAACACTTCTGGGGAGACTACGATCATTACTATGTCAGTCACGCGTGGTACCCACGGGAGATCAGAATTATCAAGAATCATCTGGGGATAGAATCCTGGGAGAGTGCGCAGTCATTCCGGAGAAACGGTCAGAAGATAAGAGTTGCGAATGTGGATGCAGAGATCTTCCATTACGGATGGGTCCGTCCTCCCTCACTTATGTACTCCAAGACAAAGGAGATGTGTACAACTCACTGGGGGAAAAAACGGGCAGACGCGGCATTTGCTGATGAGAAAAAAAGTTTCAACTAT
>JAAYIG010000072.1 GCA_012523595.1 Fibrobacter sp. | reverse complement strand
CGAGAGACGGGACTTGAACCCGCGACAGCCACCTTGGCAAGGTGGAGCTCTACCACTGAGCTACTCTCGCAAAGAAAAGACAAAAATACTACAATACCTGTTTGGAGTCAATAAAAGAGTTTCAGCCGGGTCAAGCGGCTATCTGGATACTGCTATCTTTATTCGCTTTTCCGTATTTTCTCCATCATAGAATTTTGCCTTTATTACCACAAGGTATGTACCATTGCCAACTATACGCTTGTTGCGGTTTTTGATATTCCAGTAAACTCCATATACTCCAGTTGTCCCTGCACTCTTTAAAGGTAGATTCTTCTGCACCAGGTTTGCTGTTCCATCGTAGATATCGGCAGTACCATAATGGTCAGTTCCAGGGACAAGCTGCAGGGGAATCTTTGAGTAGAACCCGATCAGTGCCCCTGCTTTGTTGTTGCCTATAACCGGACCGTAAGCAGCGCGTATGCGGCTGTCAAACTCCTTATCAGGTGATGCAGGTGTGGGATAGCCTGTGACTTCAATGCTTGCCTCCCTGTTTACCTCGACTTTCACCTTGACAGGATTGGTGGGATGGTTGCCTTCAGGATCTGTGACATAAATACTGCCTTTCCGAAACCCGATGCTGTCATTCTGCTGGAGAATGTTACTGCTGACATCAACAAGGATCTTGACAGAATTGATGTATTTGTTCTTACATGTTCCTGAGTACGAAGAGCCTTTCAGAAGATTGTTTCCGTCACTTTTGTAAACAAACGAATTTTCAACCGGAGCTTCGAAAAGATCTTCACACAGTATCGGAGTGTTGAATGAGATAATGAGCGTATCTTTGCTGTTGTTTTCGGCACTGGGCTTCAGGACCGCACGTCGTACTACAGGGCCGCGTACATCGGCACGGGTTATCATGTTGGTGGTGATTTTTATGTGGCTGTTGGTGACGTGGCGCTCCGCATAAAAAAAGTCGAATTGATAGACTTCACCATCTACCAGACCCAGAAGTGGTCCGATGCTGTCCATGTCTACAGTCCCGGCCTGGGCAGTGTGTATGCCGCCGAGATCAAGTACCAGGTGATTGTTGACAAACGCCCATACATCATCATCTCCCAGGAATTCAAACCTCAATCCCTGCCTGTATGTAAAGTAGGAATGGAGCTCCATCGTAAAGGAATAATTGTGGTTGTAACCTTCAGGCTCATTGCCAAATCCTTTACCATCGATCCAGAAGAATTCCTCAGTACTGTTTCTGCCGCTTCTTTCGAAAAGATAGACACCATCACCGATGAGGAGGAATGGGAGGGAGTCCTCTATAGTGATATTTTTAAAAGCTGTATCGTAGGATGCATTGATGGTACGGTCAAGCCTGCCGTTGCTTTGATAAACCGGAACCTTGAAATCACCTGGCTCCCAGGGTCTGAACCATTTGTCTATGTTCTGGCTGAAGAAAGGATTGGGGCCGCGCAGAGGTTTGCGGTCCGGACTCAGAGTATCTCTCACCATGCCTTTGTAAACTCCCGCTCTGTGGTCGGGGTTAAACTCAGGATTGCTGCCATCAGCATGGAAATCGTAGAATGTCACCTTTGCCCACATTGTGTCTGCGGGTCCTGATTGAGCAATCGCCGTTGATAACAGCCAAAGACAGATAGTTCCCGCAACCATAAGGTGAGTACAGGTATTCATAATTCCTCCTCTGCAATCCGGAAAAGCTGACAGCTTATTTTTTTACAATTACAAGCACCCTTCGGTTTATCCGTTTGTTCTCCCTGGAATCATTTGGAACAAGCGGACGGGACTCACCATAGCCGATAGCTGTGAAAAGCTCTTCCGGAAGATTCTCTGTCTTGACGAAATAGTCTTTGACGGCCTGGCAGCGTGCCTGGGACAGAGCCGTGTTATCCTGAAATTTCTCCCTGAGTTTCCCAATAATAGGATCATTATCTGTGTGTCCTTCGATGAGCACGGGGTGATTGGGGTAGGTTTTCAGGAAAGCTACAATCTCCTTGAGCACCGGGATGGCATCAGGGGGAAGATCTGCGCTTCCTGAGGCAAAATTAACCGCGATCTGGGTAGCCGTGATGCGGATATACTCTTTTTCCTCCTCTACCTTGAGCCCTCTGATCTCTTTTAACTTTGATAGCAGGTCTGTTTGGCTTGTATCTGTGATCTGCTTTTTCCACATCTCTTTCCGGCTTTTTCCGAAACTCCACAAGAGGTAAATGGTATGTGAGGAAGCCAGGGAACCTTCGGTCTTGATATTGTACTGATAAAAGGAGGTGATCGTTCCCAGGTTTTTCTTAAGAGGGATTCTGATCCCTCCGGCAAGACCCCAGTACTCAACTCCCCTTTCGTCAAAGCCAAGCTGTCCAAAAATGGCAAAGGTATTTAAAATCCAATATCCGGCCCGTGTTGAGAGACCCCACTCAAGATCTTTACCTGCAGATCTGAGGTCTCCGTCGGCTTTGAAATCCTCTACACGTGCCCAGAAATCTCTCAAATCAAGATCAAGCCCGGCTTCCAGGGACTTGTTCAAAAAACAGCCTGCCCAGGAAGCCTTGATATCCCGGGAATAAGAACCGTCATCACTGCCAACAGAGGGTGAAATCAGGTTGACAGTAGATATTCCGAGAAGATGACTCCGGGAGCTGTCGGATGAAACAAGTTTCCAGGAAAATCCAAAATCGAGACCGACTCCGGTTTGGGGCTCCCCGAAATTTGTCTGATGTGCAAGAGCGAAATTTACCCCGGCACTGAGATTTTTCCAGGGTATAAAAGCATAGCTGAGCATGCCGTAAAAATTTTTGTTGCTGATCTCGTTTTCACCTGTAACAAGACGGTTTGATGTTTCATCAAAACGGGCACTCTGCACCTTTCCATCGTACTCCCCGATAAGAGAGACTCCTGCGATGTGATTCAGAAGTATGGGTACTGTCAGGCCCATTTCGCCAAGGGTAAAAGCGCCCTGAAGGACAGGAGATACTGCTGCTCTGAATGTAATATTGCTGGTTTCAGTGAGAAAAGCCGGGTTTGATAAAGGAGAATGATACCACATCAGATCGCGCCATCTGCTGCTTAATAGAAACTCTCCAGGGAGCCCGTCACAGAGTATTCCGGCAGGAAATAAGAGAACAAACAAAAGGAAACTAATTATCAGACAGCATTTTTTTTGTTGCTCAGCACTCATAGATCACCTTTTACAGAGCTGAGATGGTGCTTTCAGGCCAGGTTTCAGTTAACTACAGAGAAAAACCTGCTCACTATTTAATTGTATAACTGTGGCAATAAATTTTTCAAAAAGTACTTTTGTTTTTGCTGCTTTCGGGGCTATGATCCTCTGTCCATTTATCAATTTAAGCTGGCAATAAATGCAGAGAAAACCCGAATTATCGGTAATAGCTTCCAAGGGGGGGATTTATGCTTGGATATCTTAATAAATTAGCCGTTCCAGTCAGTGTAATGCTGCTTTTACTGATGGTTATATCTGTGCTTTATTCCAGCATCGTTTAGTTTGTAACCTGTCTTTGGTTTCTGCGTAGATAATCCGGATAAGATTCGTGAAAAGGTATCCAGTCGTTTGCAGATGAGGAGAAATCATTTTTTTTTGTAGAATAGAGATTTCTCCTCGAAGACTTACTGGCTATATGATTATTTTTCAGCGATAACCAGCATCTCGAAATCATCCATTGCCAGAGTATCTTTTCTGGAAAAAACACCCTGTTTTTGCACCGAATACCCCGATATTATGAAAGCCTGATGTTTTTAAGAGGCAGGTAATTTCCGGAGGTATTTCATTGCAAGCTAATTCCTTTTTAACACCGGAATCATCCACAAAAGCTGTGACATTGTAATCCCTGAATGTCATCAGGATCAGGAAAATCATATTATTAATCTGGATAATCAGGGTGAAAGAGCAACGGGATCCGGCACTGATTCCTGATTCGATATGAAAGTGTAGTTGATGGGGAGTATTTCACCTTTGTTATAATTAAATTAGTTATGATAACCGGAAACTATTGATTTTCTGTTGCTATAAGTTCTGTATCTGAAATGCCTATGCTTTCTGTGAAGATGATCGAGTTAAAAAAACTGAAATTTTAATCGACTGGTAAATATATTTGAACTAAAGGATCTCCCATGATCAACGAACAAAAAAAACTATCCTCAATTTAACCGGTTCGAAACGGTATAACATTATGAAAAAGAATCTGTTATCCCGGCTCCAGTGCGCCAGAATCACTTTTACCGCTTTAGTTCTGGTGATTTCTTTTTCCAACCTGAAGAGCGCAGAGGTATGCGATTGGTCGATTAATACCTGTCCGGAGAATCTCGATGGGCAGGTAATTACAGTGCCCAGAAGTGTTGTCGCACTCTCATCGAACATTTCTACCTGTGATGTTGCCAACATATTTGAGGGTTACGTAGTTATCAGCGGTACACCAGCGATTATGTTTGTAGTGGACAACTCCCTCAGTATGACACAGGGTACCGGAGCCGGCAGAAACGGCAATGACAGGGAGGGAACCAGGTATACTGTTACAAGAAATCTGCTTGATTCCATCTATGCTGTTCAGCCAGAGGCCAGGATCGGACTGGTTGTTTTCAGAGAGGTACTCTATTTTGACCAGCGTACGCATGATATTCTGGTTCCCTTGACAGGGGTTACTGTTACCAATAGGGTTCATGAAAATCAGGCTTACCTTCCTCCATTGCAGCTCAATGGCAGTTATACGCTGAATGGAACAACAATGACCGGAATAGAAATAATCAGGTTTTTCTTGCAGACAAGGGAAAGCAGAGATGGTGCAGTTGAGCTGGTTTATAATCCTCAGTTCTCTACAACCGGTTATACCAATATAAACAACGCCTTTGATGCGGCTCTTCAGGGACTTTTGCAAGTTCCGGTTGCAGATATACCTCTGGAGCAGAGATTTATTGTGTTCCTTTCCGACGGAGAACCACAGAATCAGGGCAGTCTGAACCCATCTTACCATGGCGGGAAAGATCCATATGGTTTTATGGCCGGAACAAACACTCCTACCACTTTTACTGTGTTTCTCAATGATGGCGGAGCAGCACCGGACAGTATGGAAAGGATGACGGAAAACATTCGTAATAACGGTTTTTCCTCATCAAACCCCAAAAGTGCTATCTGGACACTGAGGACAAGTTATGAGGATTTGATGTCGCTGTTTATGAATAACATTCTTCAGCCTATTCTCAGCGTCCAATCCGGGTATCCAACATTTGTGGCGATAAACAATGATACATCGGCTGTACGCACCGATAGTTCCTTTGTTTTCAGCAATAGTTTTGCTCTAAATGAGGATTCAACAAGATTTACGATCAATGTTTCTTATCATTTAACAGATCAGGCCACAGGCCGGGTTTTCGACTCTACCACATATTCTACTTTTACTGTAATAAGAAGAAATGCCCAGTCGCCTTCTGATGGGGAACTTTTGTGCCGCAACAGGGATATCAACCTTTATCACAATGGTTCACCCGTGACTGCGGTGACTGCTGCCATGAGCGATCTGCAGGTGGTTTTTTCTACTTCGGATCCTGCTTATAAGAGTGTAAGTGTTCAGGTCAGTAATATGACACAGACAGACCAGGTAAATCTTTCCCTTTCTCAGTCAGGATCGGGCTTTTCGGGTAATTTTATCAGAGAAATCGCCTCACCAGTCACTGCAGACTTAAAACTGCAGCATGGTACTCAGGACAGTATCATTATTATTTACCGTAATCCGGATATTCCTCTGGATACCATTCGTAAATCATATCCATTTTCCGGAAAGATTCTTTCTCTGAATTCTGCGATTTATTTCGACAGAGATGCCGATGGTTTTGTGGACAGTATTTTCACCGGTATCACAGGAGAGGTGGCCCCATCTGATCTATCCTCTTTGCAGAGTTTAACACATTTACCATCGGCCCGCAGTTTCCAGATTCAGTCTGTCAATATCACGGATGGAGGTCTGGCATGGATAGTCAGGGAGGGCAGCCCGGAGATGAAAACCTACACTGATCCCGGCGATGTAATCAGCATGTCAGATGGAATACTTGCAAGTGGAAATCTGACTGCCGCAGGATCGGTTCAGGTTCAGGACAGGGTAGCTCCGGTTCTTATCAGTGCCCAGTATATTATCTCTGCGAAGGGGGATTCGATAAGCGTTATCTTTTCAGAACCGCCAGCGCCCATTACATCGGTCAGACCGTTTCTTTTTTCCAGAGATGGAACAGTTTACCAGGTTACACTTGAGCAGAACGGAATTTTGTCGGGAAATCAATACACCGCCAGGATCAGCTCTGTTCAGTCCGGTTTCAGTATAAAGGTAAATGATCTGGTCTGGATCAATCCACCCGCAATGATCAGTGATACCAAAGGCAATGCTCAGACAAATGAAAATAATCGCAAAGTACCCATTACAGTCAAGGAGATTCCATACGAGATAATTACAAAAATTATAAACAACCCGTTCAGACCTGAAGATCAGATTCCTGAAGCAGTAAAGATAGCCTATAGTAAAAGCGGCCTTACTCCACCCTCGAATGGATTGACCATAGTGGTGGAGCCAACTGGTGAGGTTTTGCGGAACATAACTCTAAGCGGTACCGTTTCAATTTACGATGTAGTGAAGAATTCCATAATCAAAGATAAACCCGGAGTTTATGATCTGGAAAAACAGAAGTTTTACTTTGCCTGGGACGGACTTAACAGCAATGGCCGGAAAGTCGCAACAGGAACTTATATAGCAGTTGTGAATGTGTTTGATAATCAGAAAAATATCAAAGATACAAAGGTCTTGTATTTAGGAGTGAGAAGGTAAAGAGAGGAAATCTATCTCCGTTGTCGATGGCAATACACCTCTGTAGAACCGGAAAAAATGATGAAAAAAAGCCAACTATTATTGATAGTGACCGCTCTGGTATGTATTACCGGAGTTTCGCTTGTCCAGGCTGACGGCCTGCCCGGGGAATACATACTGTCGGACCAGTGGAGGACTTTTTCCAAATATCACTCTCCATTGTCTAATCCGGCTTTTATGATGGAGCGGTTGTATTCATCCATTCGCGGTGTGGTATCGCTTTCAACTGACAATGCATCCAAGCTCTGGGAGGCCGGGGTTGTGATGCCTTTAGGCTTTTACAACACGGTCGGATTCACAGTTGTAGGAGAAAACGGCCGTACAATACAGAACTGGTCATTTGATGATACACTGGGTTCTGCGAGTAACAACAACTACCTTTTTACACTTTCCTATGCGACAAATCCGATCGGGCGCCTGAACGCAGGTGTCAATATCAATGTTGCCTATTGCGGAAATTTCGGGGAATCCCCTTCCTACAATATGGGAGCAGACCTGGGTTTCAGTTACCGTCTGCTGCTCCATCCGATTCTTGGCTTCCATCTTGTGGGTCTTAATATCCAGAATCCATTCTCTTTTCTTTCAACCGGGAATAATACCGCATATACCTCAAATACGAGGGCTTACTATCACACTGAATTACTTGGGAACAAGATAGAACTGGATATTCAGTGTGATGTAACAGATTTTCTGACAAAAGCCGAGGCATTTGCGACCGGGAGTAAATTTGTCGAGTGGAACGTTTTCATGCAGGGTGGTGTATGGGTGCTGCCCTTCGTAGCCCTGAGGGGCTTTACAAGTGTCGGACATACCAAAAAGGTTGAGTTGTGGGGTGCGGCATGTGAACTCAATGTTCCTCAGGTTAACGGGGGAAGAGATTTTTCGGTTCTTTACCAGTTCAGAAATGAACTCCGGAGTGAACTTCAGGGCACACACTCCCTTTACTTTCGTGCTGACGTAGGTCCCAGCCGCGAGGAGGTTCACTCCAAGAGAATCGGGCGGACGATCAGCCTTAATGCCAGTGAGCTTTATAACCGTGCGATGAAGCATTACTATCAGGGGCAATACTGGAATGCTTATCTTCTTTATATGCGTCTTCTTTCTGAATTTCCGGATTTTTACAAGAATGATCTGGTTACCTATTATGCCGGTTCGTCACTTGAAGAGATGGACATGAGAGAGGAATCGGTAAAGATGTACCAGACGGTAAAAACTGAGTATGCACTGAGCGCTGCGGCACACATGAGTGATCTTGGAATGATGAGAGTGTTTTACCGTCAGGGCTCCTATGACCAGGTGGCAAGCCAGTATGCTGAGCTTAACAAACCGGGTGCACCTGATTCTCTTCTGGCACATGCCAATTATATCATGGGTGAAACTGAACTGGCTCAGGGAGAATACCGCAAAGCACTTCAGTATTTTTCCATTGTTCCTGAGAGCCATCCTGCCTATGTTTTTGCCCAGCATTCCTCTGCAACAGCGCATGCACATCTCAATTCAGGGATGCACATGGTGGCAGCATCACTTGAAAACTGTGTTAGTGCGGAAGTGAAGGATCCTGCGGGAAAAGAGATCGTAAACCGGTCACTTGTCATGCTTGGTTATATCTTTTATGAAGACAATGCTCTGTCAAAGGCTGTTTCAGCTTTACGGATGGTTCCTTCTCAGAGTAACTACTATGAAGATGCGCTTCTGGGGCTTGGCTGGACCGCAATAAAAGCCCGTCAATGGAAAGACTGTATAGATGCAGGACAGAAGCTTTCACAGATCAGCGGCAGGTTTATCATGCAGGGTGAAGGAGCTCTCCTTCAGGCCTACGGAAATATGTTGCAGAAGCAGTACGAGCAGGCCAGGATACTGCTGGAGCCAATAATCGAGAGGCTCAGGAAACATCAAACCCTTTCCGATGATTCCCTGGCTGCTGAGAGAATGCGTTATGAAAGTGATCGGATTCAGTACGCGTTTTTTGCGGAAAATGTAACCAATGTCGCACGTCGGGGAACTCAGGTTAAACAGCATATCCTTGACAGCCTGCACGCAGTACAGATAAAAAGTAAGCAAAAAATTGACAAATACCTTCTTTTCAGGGATGAAGCAAAGCGGACTGTGTTTTTTGAGCGTAATATTAATATGCTCAGGGAAGATCTGGAATATACATTGGCAACGATTCAGAAAATTCTCAGTACCACTGATATCATGAAGGTACAGGAGAAGATGATTCACAAGGACAAGGCAATTTCAAGTGAGATAGAAAAGCTTAAGGAAGAGATGGAAAAAATGGACAAGAACTGACATTTTTCCTGCATGCCCTCCTGAGGGGAGAATCCTGTTTTAGGAATTCTCCCCCTTTTTTTTTAGAAATTCCCGCTAAAACCGCATCCCGCTCCTTCAATCGGTTCACTTGCCGAATTGATAAAATTGAAAGTCCCGTTGGCTGTGTCTCCGTAAGCAACAATATTATAGCAGTTTTCGGCTGTGATTTTATTGAATTCATCTGAATAGAGGAAAAACAGATTGTATCTCCTGTTCTTCGAGAAGTTTGAGTTCCTTACAGTAATTGACTGCTTATTTCCACTTGCGAAAATATCATTATGAGAGTTTCTTGGAAAGTTACAAAAATCAATTTCAGTTGAAGTGAGGTCTCCTAATATATGGATGCAATGTTCAACACTGTCAAAAGTCAATTTTGAAAAAGAGATGCTTGTTGGAGTAGTTACAACTCCAGTACCTGAGCAGGAGAACAGGCAATTCTTTACAAATACTGATTTTGCACCCGAAAATACGAAAAATCCTGTATAGGCACCTGAAATATGGCAATATTCCATGGTATGATAATCGCCGGAAGCCCCGATTCCCCACCAGCTATCCGGTCTGGGAGAAGTACTGTCAGTGGTGAAAACAATGATGCTGTCGCTTTTCCCCTGGGCAAAAAAAGAGCCGTTGCAGTATATCTCAATGATACCTGCTTTAAATAAAGCCTGATTCCGTGAGAATATCGTATGTTAACCATATGGTTCCTGCAAAAAAGCCAAATGCATATTCTATAACGATTTTGCATCAATACGGCACAGCTTATAATTGACATACAATAGTCAATAAGCGTT
>JAAYIG010000071.1 GCA_012523595.1 Fibrobacter sp. | reverse complement strand
TCCCGCAGTATGCCTGCCTTCGCGGGATCCTGATCACAAGAGATGCGCATGATCTGTATCGGAAATTCGGATACGAAGTGCTGAACGATCGCGTTATGGTCAAATAGCCAAATTGTCGAAAGACTGTCAGAAGTTTGTTCCATTCCGGTGGAATTGACTCCGCCGGCCTTTTTCTGCTGGTGAAATTCTTGAGATTTACTGGTATGATGATATTCAATAAATGATTGCGCAAAGGGAGCAAAAAATGATAAGGATTTGGCTAAATCATTGGTTTAGTACAGCATACAGTATTATTCAGCTGATCAAAAAGGATGAGTCTGACTTCCGGATCATCGGAAGCAATGAGCGGGAGAATACAGTATATAAAAAGGTCTGTGATGAATGGCACATTGAACCCGTATTGAAGGAAGAAGAGTACGTGTCATACTGTCTGGATTTCTGTGTGAAGAACAGGGTAGATGTTTTTGTTCCGCGAAGGAAGCTGGTCGCGATCAGCAGAAATAAGGAACGATTTGAAAAAATAGGAGTCAGGGTACTTGTTGACGACTATGAATCGGTCAGGATGCTTAATCATAAGGATCTGGCATATCAGTTCTTTAAAGAGAATGGGATCGGTATCGTTCCTGATTACTATTCTGTTACAACGGCTGATGAGTTTATGCATGCATACAATTCACTGAAAGAAAAATACAGCAGTGTGTGTTTTAAATTTGTAAGTGATGAAGGCGGAAACAGTTTTCACAGAATTGTCGACCATGAAAATGCATTTTCTGCACTCAGGTGGAATCAGGGCAGCAGAATAACGTTCCGTAAAGCGTATTCTGCTTTATGTGAGGTGGAAAGGTTCGACCCTGTTATGGTCATGCCGTATTTACCGGGGGAGGAAATCAGTGTGGACTGTCTGAAAACGAAGGATGGAATTATTGCGGTTCCACGGTATAAAGGGTCGTCGAGAGCAGAAAGAATAAAATATGATCCTGATATTATCAGGTACTGTTCGGATTTTTACAGTAAAGTCGATTTGGAGATGCCCTGCAACATCCAGTTCAAATTTTCAGGGCAGGTTCCCTATTTTTTGGAAGTGAACACTAGAATGTCAGGCGGCGTGCAGATGTCTTATGTGGGAAGCGGTATCAATATACCGAATATCGCAATCAACAAACTGCTTGGCAGGCCGAGAGAATGGCATTGTGAAAATCGGGAGTGCATTGTTTCCTATGCAGAAATTCCGATGTTGATCTCTGATACGGATTTTTTGTGATTTTATTAGGAAGTATGTATAGAAACCTCAGGAGGCATTCATGGGAACCGGAAAAAATATCATTAAAAGGATCATACTGATCGCAGCTGCTGTTATCGTGGTCCTGATTGCAGGCGACATTTTTCTGACGGAGATCAATGCGAAAAAGATACCGCACCGTATTGCTTCTGCAGAGGAAGGAAGAGAACTGCTTCTCTCAAGCACCGGATATTACGATCATTTCACACAGATCGATATCGATATCAGGATGAAAAAGAGCGGTGCGACGATGGATG
>JAAYIG010000070.1 GCA_012523595.1 Fibrobacter sp. | reverse complement strand
CCGGGTTCAATACTGAAGTGCTTCAGCAGTGGCTTAACACTCAGTTCTCCTCCAGAATCAAAATTTCGACTCCTCAAAAGGGCCACAAGAGGCTTCTGGTCACGATGGCAGAGAAAAACGCCCGTTTGTACATGGCACAGAAGATTCCCCCTTCTGCAATGGAAGATCTCCGAGACCTGCAGAAAGTCCTCAATCTCCCCAGACTTCCTGAAACTATAGAGGCTTTCGATATCTCCAACCTTGGTGAGAGCTTTACTGTTGCAGGGATGGTTCAGTTCAAAGAGGGTGTATCAAACAAGTCAGGTTACCGAAGGTACAAAATTAAAAGTGTCGATGGGCAAAATGATTTTGCGATGATGATGGAGGTTGTAAACAGGAGAATCAGCCGGCTCAGGGATGAAGGCAAGCCGTTTCCCGATCTCTTATTGATCGATGGAGGAAAGGGACAGCTCAACGCTGCGATCAAAGCCTTGCAACTGTTTGAGAATCCACCGCTTGTGGTATCACTTGCCAAAAAAGAGGAAATACTTTTTTCTCCCTATACTGAAGAACCGGTCAGCCTTCCCGCCAACCATCCTGCCAGACGCCTCGTTGAGAGGATCAGGGATGAAGTGCACAGATATGCTGTTACTTACCATCGCAAGCTTCGTGGTAAACAGTATAAACGATCACGTCTTGAGGATCTGCAGGGGATTGGGAAGAAAAGGGCGGCTCAGTTGCTGAAGAGGTTCGGGTCGATAAAGCGGATCATGGGGGCGGATGTGGAAGAGATATCCAGGGAGGTTGGGATATCAAGGGAGAGGGCAGAGGGTCTGGTCGAGAGGCTGAGGAGAGGGTGATGGATGGGACGACAGTACGACAACACGACATTACGAACGCACGAGCGTCTGGGGACGGACTGTCTTTTTATTTTTAACGTCCGATCCAGGTGGTCAGGGACGGACTGTCTTTTTGATTTTTAACATCCTGGTCTGAAGACAGTTCCCAAAAATGATAGCCCAAAGGGGGCCTGCAGATTTGGAAGAACTATTAACAGCACCCGGTCTGCTAACGAAGGATCACTTTTTCAGTGGCCTGGGGACGGACTACTTTTTTGCTTTTAGCGGGATCGCAGCTCAGGGGACGGACTGTCTTTTTTATTTTTAACATCCTGGTCTGAAGACAGTTCCAAAAAATGATGGCCCGAAGGGGGCCTGCAGATTTGGAAGGACTATTCACAGCACTCGGCCTGCTCCCAAAAGATCATTTATTTGCTTCCGTTAGCCTGATCTGAAGGTGAAGCAAAATCCCGATTGGTCAGATCGATCAGGAGGTCCTCCCGATCCTGAGCAGTCAAAGCCCTTCTTTTAGGAACAGCACCAAGATCCAGATAGTATTCGTTCAGTTCCGTACCAGTTACGTAGAGTATTGATCTCTCTTCCGGCTCCACGCTCCCCAGATATATTCCATCATTGGCAAGTTCCACCCTGGTTTCCTCTATACGTCCGGATTTGGAAACCCTCAATACATGAGTTCCTCTCTCAAGCAGCCGTATTCCCCAGTATTCCTTGACCGGTGTATTAGCCGATCCTTTTACTGTTCCCAAAACATATTCCGTGGATAATCTGAATCCATGGTAAGTACTCACAACCACCAGCAGTTTTGTTTTGAGGTACCACGATCCTCCGGACCAGTGGATCTTCGAGAACATGCAGGCATAGTCTTTCCAGCCATCACCGTTAAAATCAGCGCAAACATAGGAAGGCAGGTTTTCGGAATTATAGGAGCTTTCAAACGGATATATCTCCGGCCCATACCTGTCAATCGGCGGCATGCTGTACCCCACAGTATAATCAGCGATCACTTGCCTGATCTCATAGGGTATGCTGACATATGAGTCAACATAGTAACAGTCTGTTTCACTATAGTGACCCTCAATGTATGGTTCAGGTCCCATGATCACTGTACATCCATTTATTATCATCAACAATACTGCCGCTGTAACCAGATATTTTATCGTACCCATAAACTACCTCACTTGAAAACAGTGAACCCTGCCTACCTTCTGCCGGAAATGCGCACAATTTTATCCGGATTGCTCTGAGATTGTTTTTTCGGACCGGAATCAAATCTTTTATTCTCATTATGAACCTTGTGTTCCGGGCTTCTGCTTCTGGATCTATCCGGGACCGGATGCTTTTTCTGGATCTGCTTTTCCGGTTTGACCTGATGAGAAGAATGCTTTTCCTTCAAAGGAGCTTTCCTTTCTTCATACACTTTTTTAGTTACTTTTATAGCAGGGCGGTACTCATGTCTGTGTATCTTGACGTGATGGTAGTTGTGATGATCACGTTTTCTGAATTCATAATAATGCACATGGGCCTTGTGATCGTATACCCTGCACCAGTCAGGATCAGGGCGGTGCGGAAAGTAAACATGATGATGATGGACTGCACAGGAGGGATGACAGTAATCAGCCTTTATCATCCATGGCCCAAAAACCCATGCTCCTGTCAAAAGATGGAAAGAAACCTGACGATACCGAAGAACATGTCTGGGTCCATGAAATGACCACTGGTATTCTATGCTTACCCGATGCGGCCAACTGCTTTCACAGCTTTCAAACCATGGATCACCATCATCTCTGTATTCTATCTGTTCGCAATGATCATGTCCATCCCCGATCCTCACACTAACATTGACATCAGCAAAAAGAACTACCGGAAGCAGTAAAGCAGCAGAGAGAAAATACAGTTTATTCATAAAACCTCCTAGAGCAAAAAGCCTGACTCTGACATCCTTCATTTATATAGATTCGTGAGCATGAAGAAACAGCTCAGTTTTTACGTCAAGGCCGGAGCATAACTGCTATGGCCATCATTACTGAGGTTTAAAGAAATGCTTTGATCTGCAGAGAGAGCGTGTGCAGGCCGGGAAGGTTTTCCATATCAACTCGCCGTAACTCAGCCCGGTAGGATCCGTTTACGGAAAAATGCTTTCCTATCTGGATTTCCGACGCAACAGAGAAGACCTGTGAGAGACCGGAGCCAAACCCGCGTGCGATACGATAATCCAGTTCTCCCGGTATATTTACAATAGACAATGCGTACGAAGCCTCGAGCCATCCCTTATCAAATGCGGCCCAGGACAGACCTGGATTTATCTGTAAATATACACAACTGTCAACACTAACTTTACGGCGCAGAGTTGATCGGTTATCCTTGCGTGCCCACCCCGCACACTCTTTGAGATAAATATCAAATGCATCCCCGATCCTGAAGGACTGCGTCAGCTCGGTGTTAAGATCCCTGACATAGAAATCACTTTCCAGGGAATCATCCCTGAAAAAGTAAAGATGTTTTGTTTCATCACGAAATGTCCACCTTCCCCGCTTCAGCTCCAGATTAAACCCTGATTGTATCCCGGGCTCCCGGTAAGATCTTATCTTACGGAAAGATGGTGTCACAAATATATCACCACGTAAATCTTCCCTGCCCTGTGGAACCCACTGTGCTTCCTGTCTGTAGGAAATATCTGCATAAGAGGAGGAAGAATGTCCTTTGTCACGAAAATGCTCATTTAAAGAATTGATTCCCGGTATCCATGACGAGACTGTTTTGAGTCCGGCTTCGACATGCTCTTCTGAAAGCAGTGTACCTTGCCATGTCAGATCATTGAGAATACCTTTTATTTGTTTCAGGGGTCTGTATTGCCAATCAATTTCCATTACTGTTTTTCTAATGCGGGTACTTGCAGTCTTATCATAGATTTCGCGTTGCTGCATGAACCAATCACCCGGTGTATGCGGAACGTACTCTTTTAATGAATCATCATAAATGTGCGTTCCAAGTCCCTTGCCTGCAAAGACTGGCACCTGAATAAACACTGAGGATTTTTCCGAGTTGGTTCGATAACGCAGATGTGATGAAAAACCGGATGCTGCAGGTTCTATGCTGCTGGAAAACTCAGCCAGAAATGTTGACAGAGAACCAGCACCGTTATTTACATTACGCTGGTAATTTCCTGAAGCGGCCACCTGCCATCCTGGAAGAATCCTGTGATTAACTGACTGCTCCCATAGAATAGAGTAGCCGGTGTCGCTTGAAGTCAAGAATCCCTTTCCCGCGCGGAAACTGGTAAATGTTATTGACTCCTGCAATTTCCATGGTTCATACCCGAAACGCAGCGTTCCTTCTATCAATCCTGTTCCCGGTGCTGAAGAGTCCGGCTTCCATTCGTCTCTGAAAAAGGTTCCAACATTAATATTATCAAACATCAAATTGACACCTGCATTTTCCAGACGACCAAGTTCTCCTGAGGATGTACCGTTGTGGCGGAAAAACGATCCATTATAGTCAAGTGACAGCCAGTCTGCGGGAAGCCATTTTGAATTGCCGTAAAATTTATCTGTCATCAGATCTGAATCAAAACGGTTCTGACCATAACCAAAACAGGTTGAAAACCCTGGAAAAGGAGTGACACCTACTGCACTTTCCCAGATCTGGCGGGAACCTGAGTTCTGGATAAGTGATCTGTCGTTCCACTTTCTGTACCTGTCAAATGTCTCCTGAAGTTCATTACCGAATTGTTTTGAACTGTAAAGGTAATCCCCGGAAAGCCAAACACCCCTTTTTCGGATCTGATCCGAACCTGCGACAAACGATAACACGACTGACGAGCCAAGATTGTCATCGTCATCAATAGATGAAAACAGATTCTGATCAGCTTCCTGTCCTGCAGCATTTATCCTGGCTTTCAGGAACTCAAGATTAACATCTGCTATCAGTTCTCCTTTTGTGAACCTGCGGGGAGGAGGCAGTTCCGATAACGGAGAATAGTCACCCATCCCCTCACCGGCATATTTATAAACAAATTCCCTGTGAATTAAGGAATCTGTTCTTACATAATCTCCATTACCATCACCTACATGCTTAAACCATACATAGTAGAACCCGTCCACACTGTCAGGTTTTGAAGGGTTGTATCGCCTATGCACGAAATGTCCATCCTGGATTTTGTAAAGTGGATACAGTGCATCATCGGATGGCACATCGTTGCGGTGTACCGGTCTGTGAGAAGATGCCATCGGAGGACTATCACCTGCTTCTCTCAGTGCTTTCATATCAGCAGCAGAAAGCGAGAGGTCGATGGGATGATTGCGGTTGTCAGCTTCAGACCAGAGTGCTCCTTTTACAGTAAATATGGAATCAGGCGCGGAAAAACCCGCCGATGCCCCTACAATTGTCCTCTGATAATCAAATAACTTGTACTCATATTCCACCCTGATAATGTCATTGTCTTTTATGAGTACACGGGGATTGAATGTGATTGAACCAAGGTCATAATCAACTGTAAAATCCTTGTCCTCGCCCTCGATGAGAATTTTTCCGTTCAGAACTACCTTCACAGTTCCACCAATAGGAGTAATAAAACCCGGTTCACCTTTTCCGGAGAGAGTATATGGTCCCTGAACTCCGTTTTGACCATGCCATGTTTCACTTGTATGCATTCCCCCGGAAAGAGCCCCAAAAGCATTCACTGAAAAAGCTTTTGGATGAAAGGAGGCTGAGAGGCCTTTTATTTTTTTCTGTTCCTTGAAAATCCCTGCGGGAAGCCAGTTTATATATTGATCGCCTGCAACGGCACCGAATTTTGGATCGGTCAGTGCGACATAGATCATGTCAAATTCACTTATCTCCCGTGTGGCTCCATCAAGAGATGTTCCCTGATCACTCAGATGAGCATTGATTTCAGTACCAGGACGGATCTGCCCCCCTATTCTCACGTCAAGACCCTGCTCCAGATTAAGTTCCCCAAAGCTGCCTATCGCAACACCGATACTCTTGTAACCCGACACAGTGAGATTCTCACTTTCCCTGTAAGCAGTAGCAACGACTCCAGTGGAGGTGTCATAGAGGGTACCTGCTTTTGAGTAGGTTTTAGGAAAGAGAGAGAAACTCTGAGTGATACCATAGAAAGCAGTCTGGAAACGGACCCGGATAGGAACACCACTGTCGATAGTTTCTGAGAAAAGAAGAGAGTTACGGCCGGGGATAAAAACCCAGGGGGGGATAACAGCACTATCCTTATCAAACGATACAGAAATGGTTCTCTGATCCAGCATCCCTTCACTAATGCGATACGGCCCCGGCCCTCCATCAGAATAGATAACAGTATCAACTGATTCCGCAGAGAGCAGCGATGTAAAAAGGTACAAAAAGAGGGAGACGAAGATTAGATTCCGGATAAGTGCCATCCTGTAAAACCGATTTAAACTCGAATTGAAGGGATCACAGGAAAAATATACTACTT
>JAAYIG010000069.1 GCA_012523595.1 Fibrobacter sp. | reverse complement strand
GGTTTGAAGAAAACAGGATCAGAATCAATTCTCCATGAAGAATCGAATCTTGAGCTTGCACTTCGCCTGCTTACCAGAAAAACCATGTCTCCTTTACTGCATTTCACCGGGGTCTTGAGTTTAAGTTCCAGAATACCATTTACCGTCTCAGCATGCAGTACATTTACACCCATTCCCTCAAAACCATCTTTTGCATGAATTCTGATTCGGTCACCGGAACTGATCTCCTGAGTGCAATCAACTCTCAGAAGATCATCGCTGCACTCAAGAACTTCACCAAGCTTTATTCCTGTTCCTGACGGAGAGTCGGGGTTGATCGGTTTTTTTAGCGTCTCATCGAGGAAAAACGATGTTTTAGGGCGGCCAAGGTCATTTATAAGCATCTCGCCGGCTTCTGAAAATTTCTCGGGATAATCGAGAAACTTACGATAAGCGCTTACTACAGTGTGCACATACTCCGGTCCCTTCATTCTGCCCTCAATTTTTAAGCTTGTGACTCCAGCCTTTAACAAAGAGGAAAGATGTTTCAGTGCGCAGAAATCATCTGGTGAGAAAAAGTAACCAGTAGTGCTTGATGTGTTGAATTTTCTGCGGCAGACCTGAGTGCATCTGCCGCGGTTTCCGCTTGCGCCTCCTAAAAAGCTGCTTGCCAGACAGAGCCCTGAGATACTGTAGCAGAGCGCGCCATGGATAAAGATTTCGAGTTCCAGACTGCTTGAGTTTTTAATCATCGTGATTTCACGGATTGAGAGTTCTCTCGCCAGAACTACGCGTGAAAATCCCAGTTTAGAGACAGCCTTCATCCCGGTTGAATTATGGATCGCCATCTGTGTACTTGCGTGGAGCCTGAGTCTGGGAAAATATTTTCTGGCGATTTCTGCCAATCCCAGGTCTGCTGCAATTATGCCATCGATTCCTATCTGTTCCAGTTGATAGAGAGTGTGGATCAGGTTTTCTATTTCTGACTGCTTGATAAGAGTGTTAAGGGTGACATAAATCTTAACAGAACGTCTGTGAGCATAGGGAACGAGGTATGAAAGTGTTTTGGCTGTAAAATTTTTTGCCCTGAGACGGGCATTGAAGTCGGAGAGTCCCAGGTAGACAGCATCAGCACCGGCCTCAACTGCTGCATGGAAACTCTCTATTGATCCTGCTGGTGCCAGTAGTTCACTCATAGAGGGAAAAATACGATAATGGTGGCCTGTAATTGGGCTCTGTTGAATTATTTTGTAAAATATTGGGGTGAGGAGGGGACCGGAGTTACCTCCGGGGTGAATTCGGAACTTAAATCGTTAAATCACAAAATTACCTCTGAGATGAATTCGGAACTTAAGTCGTTAAGTTAAAAAGTCACCTTGGGGTGAAACAGTGATTTAATGCCGTAAATCAAAAAATCACCTCAGGGGTAAAATCGAAACTAAATCATTAAATCACAAAATCATCTCCGAGATGAATCCATTATCCCTGAATGGTACAGATTATGCTTGAAAACCTATATATGACCACTTTTACGCTTAGACTCATCGGCACCGCCATCAATCTCGCCCTTAACTTTGTTCCACGTAATTATAAACAGAAGGATAAAGGAATCACCAATGCCGGTCATGTGCACATCGGTATAAAAGGCGGGTGGCAATACAAAGAGTTCCGTTCTTCCGAAAGCGGCTTCACTCATCGCTACTACTATCACCCCGGACCCGATAAAAACGCTCCTGTTTTCCTCTTTCTGCATGGTCTGGCTTTCGATGGAAGGAATTTTCTGAATGTGAGCAGTCTTGCAGAGAAATGGCAGCTTATCGCCTACAATTTTCCTGAAACCTCTAAGGTTTACAGGGGTGACATGAACGACTTTAAATATCTCATTGATGATTTCCTCGATTCACTGGGTATCGATTCACTTTACCTCTGCGGTGTCTCTTTTGGCGGTGGTATTGCCACCCGGTTCGCAGCTTCACATGTAAGACGGGTCAGAGCACTAGTGCTGGTTTCAACTTTCATAATGAACTCCTCAAGGTTTGATCGTATCAAAAGCAGAGAAATGGCTCGAATAATTCTGAAAAATCCCGACTACAAACTCCGCTGGCTCATTAACTACGCTTACGGACACTCTTTAAACGGGAAAAACAACCCCATGCGTGAACTGAACAGTATCATCAAAGTAAAAGAACTCGACTGGTACCGACAGGTCGTAAGAGCTATAACTACTTGTGAAGGGCCGGAGGACGCTGTTCAGATAAAATGTCCGGTGATGGCTCTGCATGGATCTAAAGACAAAACTATTCCCCTCAAGAGCGCACGCTCTATCCCCAGGTTTATCCCTCATGCCAGTTTCGAAATCATCGAAAATGGAACCCATGCTATGATGTATCTTCAGGGGGAAGATATGGCTTCCAGAATCATGAATTACTGTAAAGGATTGCTCTGAGAAGCCCTCTGTATTTACCTTATCCCTTTATTATGAATGTAAATGAATCTGTCTGGAGATTACTACAGCAAAGACCGCAGTGAACTTCTAGATCTCATGCCTTCTGTTGCCATGGCAAAAATCCTGGATATAGGATGTGGGGCCGGAAGACTTGGGAAAACTCTCAAAGAGAGAGGCTGTGAATCTATATATGGAATAGAGCCGGTTGTTGAGGCTGCACAAATCGCAGAATCAATTTATGATAAAGTATTCATTAGCGATATTGAATCCGCCTGGAAGGAACTCCCCACGGATTTCTTCGATATAATTATTTGTGCTGATGTCCTTGAGCACCTGAAAGATCCCTGGGATATTCTCGGGAAACTGAAAACCAGTTTGAGGCAGGATGGTTCTATTGTGGCCAGTATTCCAAATATCCGCAATGGGAAAGTCATCGGGCGTCTGCTCCAGGGGGAATTCGGCTATGATAACGAAGGAATCCTGGATAAAACTCACCTGAGATTCTTTACATTTAACGGAATCGTGAGACTTTTCAGCAGTTGTGGTTTTAAAATAATCAAGATGACAAACGTCTATTACAAGGATGCAGAAACTCAAATCCCTCTCTGGAAACAGCATGGAATTCCCGCGAAACTGGAAGAACTGTCCCGTATTCTCACAGGAAATGATCTTAAACTGCGTGAAGATGAGCTTCTTGATTTCTTTACATTTCAGTTTTTATTGAGAGCGGTAAAACAATAATAAGCATTTTATCACGTAAATCAGTTCTGTATATTGAAAAAAAACCAGCCACAATTGTAATTTACACTCTCATGGAAATCAATCAAACAACCCGGAAAACCGGCAGAAAGCAATCTGGAGCTTTTCAGCGTCTGGAACTTTTAACAGGCAGTAAAGCCCTGGAACGGCTTATGAACACCCCAGTGATTCTTTTCGGCGTAGGAGGGGTAGGGAGCTGGTGTGCAGAAGCGCTCGTCCGCTCCGGAATTCATCATCTGACCATAGTCGATTCAGACATTATCTGTATCACCAACATAAACCGTCAGGTGCAGGCTACTTTTGATACAGCAGGGCAGGTCAAAGTCACCGCGCTTCGGGACAGGCTGATCTCTATTAATCCCGTCGCATCGATCAATGCCATGCAGTCGGTTTATGACCGCAATACCGCTGCGGAATTCGAACTGGAAAAATACAGCTATGTTATTGATGCGATCGATAGCCTCAGTAGTAAAGTAGAACTCATCATTAACGCGTCTGCATCGGGCGCAAAGGTTTATTCTGCGCTTGGTGCATCCTGCAAAACTGACCCCTCAAAGATAAAAATCGCATCTCTCTGGCAGACTGAAGGCTGCAGGCTTGGACGATTTGTCAGAAAGAGGCTCCGAAGGCGCGGCTTTAGTGGCGAGGTCACTTGTGTTTACAGTGATGAGCTTGCATCAGAACCTTATGATATTAATTTCGGGTGCGGGACAGGAGCATGCATGTGTCCCTCTTCAGGTAAGATCGGAAACGGGGAATTAAAGGATTGGTGCAGCACGAAAAAACAGATAAATGGTTCTGCTGTACATATTACCGCTGTATTCGGTTTTATGCTGGCCGGGCTTGTTATTCAGGATATAATAAATAGCGACACATCGGTTTCTGTAAGCACTGAGGCAGAGCAGGTTCCGGTCATGCATGAAGGATAATCTTAAGGTATTCAAAAAAAGGAGATATACATGTCTGATTCATTCGCCAGAACGCATTTCTCAAAACAATACTCTCAAATCGAAAAACTGCGTAGAAACGCGACGTCAAATCCCCTTACAATGCAGGAGATTAACACTCTTCTATCTCTGCGGATCAACAACGAGCCTGTCTTTAAATCCATAGATCATTTTTATACCGATGAGTACAAAGATGCTCTGCTTCAGAATAAAAGTGCCCTGGAACTGGAGAAGATCCAGCGTTTTCGCTCAGCTACTTCCGAGGAAGCAAATCTTCTTTATAATGATCTCCATGCCCGCACTGAGAAATTTGTCTACACTGGCGGTGGTGCCCAGGATTGATGTCCTTTTTCCTTGAAGGCACCGATATTCACTCTCCAGTTCGGGGTTGGTATCGGAATCGGCATCGGTATCGAATATTTTATCCGTCTGGATAGTATTCTTAGTGTTGAGACTCGACTCAAACCTCGTAAAAACTGAAACTCACCGATTCTTTATTAAACAGTGCCGTTGCCTTTTCTTTGTCTTCAGGAGAGAATTCAAGTGCTATCCCGCATTCAGAGGAGATCTCCCGGGGAACCGGAATCGACTTGCAGGAAATACCCTCTGCTCTGCAAAGCTTTTCGGCCCCGATAACTTCCCTTGTTGACCTGAAAAGAGCCAGCAATCTCATTTGCAAACGTCTCTTACTGCTTCGTAAAGATACCGGAAATCCTCTATCGTATGGGTAGGGGAGGGCGCGAACCGGACTGTTCCTGAGGGAAAAGTACCGAGAGTTTTGTGTGCCAGAGGAGCGCAATGTAACCCTGATCGCACCTCTATACCATATTCCGAGTAGAGTTCTGCTGCTATGCGGCTGCAGCTATGCTGCTCGTGAGTGATGGAAAACAGAGTGCCCTGTAACTTAACATCTCTGGATCTGAATACCTTTACCTTTTCAATTCTGCTTATCTGATCCATCAGTTCAAGAATGTCCTTATTTGAATGGGCAGGCTCAGGATAGTTTTCGAGGCTGCCAAGCAACCCGTAGATTCCGGCTATATTGGGTGTTCCTGCTTCGAATTTATCTGGAGTAAAGGATGGCATCTCGAAACTTTCCGATCTGCTTCCTGTGCCTCCGTAAATAAGCGGTGAAATCTTTCCGGGATCTTTGCAGTAAAGACCTCCGGTGCCGGTGGGGCCTAGAAGACCTTTGTGGCCTGTAAAGGCGGCAAAATCGATATTCCATGAATCGAGAAAAATATCTGTATGTCCCAGGGATTGAGCAAGATCAGCAAGAACAGGTATCTCTCCTGCTTCTCTCTTTATTTCTGAAAGGGGCTGAATGAGGCCGTTTACATTGCTATGATGGTTTATGATGACAAGGCGTGTTGATGGCTTTATAGCATCTTTAATCTTTTTGACTTCCACCAGACCGTCAGGACCGTGCGGCAGTATATCGAAGCTGACATTGAACCTTTGGCAGATTTCAAAGAGAGGCCGCATCACAGCATTGTGTTCCAGAGGTGATATGAGCACACGGCAGTCATGCAGGTTCAGGCCAAACAGCACCGTGTTGATAGCTGTAGTTGCATTGGGTGTAAAAGTGATATTTTCAGGCTTGGCTACACCTGTTTTTTCTGCAAGTTTCTCCCGGACTCTCTCGACTGTTTCCGATGATTCAAGAACGCGGAGATACGCGCTTCGGCCGTAAGTCCCGCCTGATTCTGTAAGATACTTTGATATGTATTCTGCTACAGAAGCTGGTTTGGGAAATGATGTAGCTGCATTATCAAAATATTTGTTGATCATCATTGCATTGTCTCAGGGACACACAATGTGGCTTGCATTACTGAGCGTCTCCAGAATCGTATACATATTTGAAACCGTGCCAACTCCGATCTGCTCTTTTTTTTCATAATAATTAAGGCAGGTTCCGCAGATCAATACTTTCACACCGGCTCTCTCCAGTTCCACCAGGGATTCCAGAACCGGCGAATCCTTAAGGGTAAAGAAAATACCGCTGTTGTAAAAAACTACAGATCCGGGAAGTGGACTGACCTCTTTTATCGTGTTTATAAAAGCTTTGATGAGAATCTCCCCGAGTTCATCAGAACCCCTTCCCATTTTGTCACTGCTGATCACGACCACATGAGGCTTTGCTTCACCGGTGTTGCAGTAACTCTGGACATCAGGATGTGAGAGGGTGGCAGGAGCACCGAAGAGTCTCAGAGTAAAGGTACCATTTTCCTCCTCACATTCAGCTTTGATCCCGTTATCGGATAGAAATCGCATCACATTCTGTTTCGATGTTTCATTATCAATAAGAATGCGTAAAGGTTGCCCGGTACCGAGATCTTTTAAAGCCTTCTTTGTCATGATAAGAGGCATGGGACAGACCTGTCCTCGTGCGTCAACCAGTTTCTCTTTCATGTGCAGTCCGTTCTGATTTTTACTATTGATGCTGCTTTTCTGGAGAGGAGAATAAGTGAGAGATAAAAAACCCCTGCTGTAGCAGGGGTTTTGGCATTTTTGTTACTTTTTTGTTTCCGATGTTGTATCAGCTGCGACTTCCTCTTTCACTGAAGCAGCATCCTTGTTTATGTTGCTGAATTCATATTCATTGATAAGAAATACGACGTCTTTACCCTCGGCTTTGACCCTGTATCTGTTTGCTGAATCTTTCGTGCCGAAAATGACTTTTTTGGATGAGCCATTGGAGAAAGCGATGTCAGCAGAAAGTTCCGGATTCAGGAGTCCCAGTGCGGAATCGTCTGAGGTTGTTTCAAAATCGGTTGCAGTGAGTCTGGAAAGACTGTTGAGCAACTGATCGATTTGATCCTTTTTAGCCGGACTTGCAAAAGGTTCAGTGATGCTCCAGGCTGTATCGGCCTTTGCAACTGTAAGGACTGTACCGTCTTTTCTTTTCAGACTGATCTTTGAGGCAGATTCTTTGTCGAATTTGACAATGGATTTATCTCTCCACCGTTTAAGTTCTGTAAAAAACGAGTACTTGATACTTCCCTTCACCATATAAACCGAGTTGGAGCCGATCATCCTTACATAATTGCTGCTCCAGTCAGGCCCGTTTTTACCGATCCGGAAAGAACCTTTCAGTTTACTGCCCGCATCGAACACGTCAACGAGAACACCGGATGTGCTGTCAACTTCGAAAATCGCCTGTTTTTCAGGATTCTCAGAAATCAATTCATCCTTTTTCATGCTGGTCAGCTTTTCCAGAACTGCAGCCACAGATGCGCTGTCAGCAGCCCACTCCTCCACATCTGAGGAAGCCGGAGTCTTGGTTTCCCCGACTGGAGACTCTGTGCTGTCCTTGTCTGCAGCAACAACACTAGAGACAACCCAGATATCACCCTTGCGGCGGATCTTGACGGATCCGTTTGAATCCTTTATTGTAACCGATGAAATGTCTTTTTCGGTCATCCCCGGGAAAAACAATGCCGATTTGCTGGATGGAGAACTGTTAGTCAACTTCTCGCTTAAAATTATCACCAGAACGGCGACTACCAGAATTCCTGTAATAACTAAAAGCTTCTTTCCATTCATTTACTTCTTCTCCTCTGCTTTTTCCTGTGACACAACGGTAACAGGCTCTTTTCTCTTGATGAAAACAATCAGACCGAACACAACAACCAGAAGAGGCATCACCAGAATATTGACAAGGCGGATCACGTTGGGTTTTGATGAGTTTTCTTTCAGAAGGTCTGCCTCAATGGTACGGTCCTTAAGTGAACGGGTACGTATCGCTATGAGATTATCATCGAGTGACAGCCAGTCAACAAGGTTAAGCAGCATCGCTATATTTCCCTGTATGGCATTCTGGCCCGAAACAAAATCTCCGTCACCAATAACCACCAGATTTCCGTTTTTATTAGACGGTACTACCTGACGATTGTCATCCTGAGAACCGGGTTTCAGTGCAATCTGGCTCAGTGTATCACCTGCGTCATTTACGGGTGGAACCGGTTTGCCGGCGAAGTAACTGTTGAAATCACCGCTCAGATGTGCGGCGAGGTTATACTGACTCAATGAATTTTCCGGTGGAGCCCATTTCTGCTGAGGATTCAGATCGAAATAACCGGTTGCGGTCCAGCTCTTCTCGCTTGAACGGGCAAGTACTGTCGCCTGTACAGATGATTTTTCCTTGGAGGAATCCTTGTCAACCAGCAATGTAAGAGAGCTTACCCACGGAAAAAACACATCTGAAAGAGGAGCAACAGCAGGATTCTTCTTCTCGAAACTTTCCTGGTTCAACCTGACAAAGTAAGGGTAGGGGACCGCGACATTCATCTGGAATGGACCGAACTTCTGCGGAACCGATACCTGACCGCACTGTCCATCCAGAACCATGTTTTTCTCGATGCGTACACCGTAGTGCTCAAGAAGATCAAAGAGTTTTGATTCCTGAGGTATTGCCCTGACACCCATCTGCATGCTCACTTCGATGGCGTCAGCCATAACAATTAGATTTCCACCCTTCATGAAATACTGATCGATTTCGAAAATTTTGCGCTCTGTCATGTTGGCAACACCTGGGATTATCAGAGTCTTCAGGGTGCTGTCAACAGGGTCGCCTTTTGAAAGGTCAACAGTTACAACCTCATAGTTTGTACGGAGATTTTCATAGGCTTGAGCCAGTTTTTCCTCTGTGGTCTCCGGAATGCTGTTTGGAGCTTGCTGCATAAACGGAGGCTTGGGCGGAAGAGTGTCTATTTTGAGAATACCGATTTTTGGTATTGACTTGCGTGACACCTTCATCACTGCCATTGTCAGGTCGTATTCGAGGTTCTGAAGATTCTGTACGACCGGAAGAGTTTCTTTTTTATCCTCGTAGAGAACAGCGATACCAAGATACCCATTTATTACCTGCGCCTTGTCCTTCTCAAAGGTCTGCATCTGAACTTCGGGAATACCTAAAGATCTGGCCATCGATCTGGCATCATCGTTCTCAGCGGGATCTTCCCAGGTAATCCTGAGATTCTTGCCGGCGTAAGCTTTGTATTCTGAGAGAATGTCTTTGACATCAGTGGCGACTTTCGTCAGGTTTGGAGGAAGGTTTTTGGAGAAATAGACCTTGATGTTCACTATGTCATCGAGGTTTTTCAGTATCTTCTTTGTAGAAGCGGAGATACTGTATTCCTTACCTTCTGTCATATCGATTCTCTTGAACCATTTTGTACCGAGGTAATTGACAACAACAAGCAACCCCAGAATCACAAGTATGTAAATCAGGAGCTGTGTGCGATTTTTAATTTTTTTTGCTTCCATAATTGTGTTTCCGTTTCCTTCAGAATAGGTTTATTCCCACTTCCTGCTGCCTAATGACTGTACATTCAAGAACAGAAAAAAGCCTGTTATTGATAAATAATAAAGAATATCACGGCTGTCGATAACACCTCTTTCGATACTCTCAAAGTGATTTCCCAGACCGATATAATTCATTATCGGAACCAGCCACGATGGCGCAACCATGGTGACAAACGGGCTGCCTATGAAGAAGAAAACAAATGTAACCACAACTCCCAGGATAAAAGCCACGATCTGGTTTTCAGTGTAGGATGACACCCAGAGCCCGATGGAAAGATAGGCCGCTCCCATCAGAAGCGCTCCCATATAACCACCGATTATGGGACCGGGATCAGGTGAACCAAGTATTGAGATTGTAATGGGAATGGTGACCGAGAGGAGAATGGCAATGGAAAGGAATCCGAATGCTGCCAGAAATTTTCCAAATACCACCTGGAAATCACTTACCGGCCAGGAAAGAAGAAGTTCCAGTGTCTTTACTTTCTTCTCTTCTGCCCAGCTCCTCATCGTGATCGCCGGTACAAAAAACAGAAAAACCCAGGGAAGAAGGCTGAAATAACCTCTCATATCCGCCTGGTTGATTAAAAAGAAACTCTGGAAAAACAGAAATCCTGTTATCACCAGGTAAACAGTGATAAACACATAGGCTATAGGAGAGATAAAAAATGACTTGAATTCTTTTTTGAAGATAGTAAGTATACTGCTCATGGATTATCCCCTCGTCAATTGTGTGAATACATCTTCCAGGCTTGCAGATTCTCTCTTCAACTCCGCAAGGCTGAGTCCGTTGTCCACTACACATCTGAAAATCGCTTCGCCTATATCATCCTGTGTGGCTATGACTTCAGCGGTAACCCACTCTGAGGCGACATTGACCACCTGAACCCCGCTTACTCCCGGAATAGATGAGAGCTTGCCTTCAATGTCCGCACGGTCGCCCTTTATTCTTGTCAGATAACGGTTGCCTTTGCTTGACCTTGATGTGAGCTCGTCCGGAGTACCGGTAGCCACTATCTGCCCCTCATTGATAATAAGAATACGGTTACAGGTCGCACTAACCTCTGAAAGGATATGAGAACAGTAGATAACTGTCTTTTCCTGACCAAGGCTCTTTATCAAATGTCTGATCTCGATTATCTGGTTGGGATCAAGACCTGACATCGGCTCGTCAAGAATCAGAAGATCAGGGTTGTGCATCATCGCCTGGGCAAGACCCACTCTCTGACGATACCCTTTTGAGAGTTTGCCAATCTGCCTCTGAGCCATCTTGTTCAACCCGCAGATCGCAAAAAGCTCATCGATCCTCTTCTTAAGGCTGCTGCCCTTTATTCCCCGTATCTCGCCTACAAAGCTCAGGTATTCCTGTACCTTCATATCATTGTACAGAGGATTGTTCTCAGGCAGGTATCCGATCTTTTTGCGGACAGGCAACCCCTCAGTCAGAGTATCGTGTCCATCTACCTGAATAGATCCGGATGAAGGCGGGATGTAACAGGTAATCATACGCATAGTTGTGGATTTACCTGCACCGTTTGGACCCAGGAACCCGAAGATCTCACCCTTTTTGATCTGGAAATTCAGGTTACGGACTGCATGTACTTCACCAAACTTCTTGTTGAGGTTCTTAACCTCTAACATGAAATGATTGTTTGTTGAACTCATCGTACACCACCATATTTGAACAAAGATGAATGATTAGGTAAACAGTTTTGCAGGGTTTTAAAAAATGGTTTTCCGGATAAATGATTGTCAACCGTACCAGGCTTTTTCTTTGAAATAAACAATTTTCTCTCCGGGAAATAATGATACATCAAATATTTACTGTCCAATGGCGCCATAATACGCATACAATTCTGAAAGAAACAGAGTACGGTTCAGTGTACCTGAAAATTGTCACTCAATTGCAGAATTATCTGTAACCTCATTTGTATTTCAACGAGACTTCGAGGGAAATATTTCAGGCTTTGTATTGGAATGTACTCACCAGAAGGAGAGACTTGAAATCAGAAGAACATATAAAAAAAGAGGGGGTTCTTTTCAGACGCTAAGTCCTGATAACCTCCTCTTCTGTAATCATATTAAAAATTATTCGGATTTCTTTGCTTCCTGTATCTCTACCCGCAGATCCTGTGCGATTTTTTTGATGTTCTGGAGGCTCTTACGAGCACGGGTTCCAGCAGATTTGTTCCCACGTTCAAACTTTTCGTATTCCTGTTTGAGAACTTCTACTTCATCGAGAAGATTTTGAATGCCCATTTTTTCCTCCTTGGATATAGATTACAAAAAGATACCATCAAGTATCATGAGTTCTATAATTTAACCTTTAATATTAATATTGACAATACTCTGACGCCAGATAAATTGTGAGCAGTCCCGCATTTTCCACAAATGTCAGCTTCCGGGATAAAACAGATACTGGGGTCCCGGTGGGGAAAGAAGGCTCTGAAGCTGAGGAAAAATATCGGCTATTTCCTCTACAATCCACTTCCGGAAAGCAGTGATCCTCTCTCTTCTCTCTACTACTTTTGCTTTACGGCTAAGACCTGAAGTCTCCCTTAAATAGTCCAGTGCCTCTTCAAACCCTCCCAGGGTATCCACCAGACCCACCTCTATTGCCTGCCTTCCGGTAAAGATCCTCCCGTCAGCTATCGCCGATACCGAATCCTTGCTCATTTTCCGCGCCTTCGCTACATCGCTTATAAACTGATCGTGAGTATCATCAAGCAAAGACTGAAGTATCTTCCTTTCACCATCAGACATTTCCCTGTAAATGCTGGTGAGATCCTTGTACTTCCCTGCTGTCAGGATTCTCATTTCAATACCGATTTTCTTTGATAACTCTTCCACAAGCGGTAAAGAAAAGATCACTCCGATACTTCCAGTCAGAGTGCCGGGATCAGCAAATATCCTCCTTGCAGGACTGGAAACATAATAACCACCCGATGCGGCCAGGTTTCCCATGCTCACAATTACCGGCTTTTCTATTTTGGAAATCTCACTGTAGATCTCCTGAGAAGGAGCAACACTGCCGCCTGGAGAATCTACCCGTATCAGAATACCCGCTATTGAATTATCAAAACGAAATGACCGCAGTTGCTTGACAATACTGTAAGACTCACTTATCACACCCTCAATCCGCACAAGTCCGATCTTCTTGAATCCTCCTGCGATTCCTCTATCCTTGTCGAATCCTGGGCTCAAAAGAATAAAAATCCCCAGCATCACCGGAGCCAGCAGAATCAGTGCGATGACAAGACGCTGAATAATTCTCACTTTTCACCTGCCTTTATGATCTTTATTGTATCTCCGGGCATAAGAACTGAATCCGGACTCAGACCATTGTATTCGTAAAGCTTTTCAACCGGTACACCGTGAGATGTGGCTATCCGCCAGAGATTGTCACCCTCTTTGACCCTGTAAAATAAAACCTGCTTCACATCATTACGCTCATTTTTATTGCCCCCGGGTCCCGGAATAAGTAGTATGTCTCCAGCTTTTATCACGGCGTTTTCATCGAGATTGTTTGCTGATAATAAAGACTCGAGCGGAATGGAAAAATTCTGGGAGATCCTGTAAATATTGTCCCCTTTTGAAACCTGATACCTGATATAGTTCCCGCTTATTATATCTGCCGGAACTCTTTCTTTCCGCGGGTTCTCTGGCGGTGGACCCTGAACCTGCCTGGATCCTTGCTTCTCTGCCACCACAAGTTTCTTCCCTGCGAAAATGACCGGCTTGTGGGGATCCAGATCATTGAGCTCGATCAGTTTGTCGATGCTGATATTAAACTGGCGGGCAATCGATGAAGGAGTGTCACCACGTTTAACCTCATACATCCCGTCTTCGCTAGCCGGCTCTGAAACTGAACCATTTTTTGAAGTTCTGAAAATTGTCAGGATCTGCCCTGCTCTGATCGCCGTATCATCACTGAGATTATTCCATCTTCTTATATCTTCTACTGTTACACTGAATAACTCTGAAAGACGCCAGAGAGTATCGCCCTGCCTGACCCTGTATCTGATCTTATTCTTGTCCGCTGATTCTACTATCTTCTCTGCTTCATCTTCTTTATATTCAAGCTTCTTTAAAACCTGCTCATCTGCTCCTTTGGCCGGAATGGGTATGAACAGATGTTTCCCTGCCACGATCCGACTACCCTTCAACCTGTTTACTGTTCTGATAGGTTCAATTGGAACTCCGAATTTACGTGCGATCGCACCAAGGTTGTCTCCTCTGCGAATCGTGTACCTGTACCACTTCACTTTTTTCTCCTCAGGGAAATTGGCAAGGAATGTCTTAAAGTTCTCCTTGTATCCCCTGGGAAGGTATAAAGAAACATCCGAAAGGTCAGGCGGGGTACACCAGTGCAGAATATGAGGGTTTATCTTCATGATTGTGTCTAAAGGTACCCCGATTCCCTCGGCAATTTCTTTCATGTCCAGACACTCATTTACCGAAACGGTATCAAAAGAGAATGTATCAATGACGCTCTTTGCATATCCGAAACAATCCGGGTTTTTGGCTATGGTGAGTGCTGCCAGGTAAAGCGGTACATAATTCATAGTCTCAGATGGCAGTGTAAGAGACCAGTAATCAGTTGTACTGCACTTGACCATGGCCCGCCTCAGACCGCCTTCTCCGCAGTTATATGCGGCCAGAGCAAGATGCCAGTCACCAAAGTCCCTGTAGAGCTTCTTAAGGTAGCGGATTGCCGCCACAGTCGATTTTATTGGGTCACGCCGCTCATCTAACCAGTAATTATTCCTCAGTCCATAAATTTTCCCGGTAGAGGAGATAAATTGCCAGATTCCCGATGCGTGCGCGCGAGAGTAAGCCTTTGGATTGAATCCGCTCTCGATTAGAGGAAGAAATGCAAGATCAGATGGCAGCCCGCTGTCTGCAAACATCTTCTGCATAAACGGAAGGTAGAAAGCTGAGCGCGAGATCCAGTTGTTTATCGTAGTTTTTCTGCTGCTTAAGTAATAATGTACAGCACGCTGAACACGTTCATTCCAGACAACTGGAACATCATAAACTATATCTTTGCGGCAGATTATCTTCTCCAGATCGATTGAATCAGAAGGCAGAAGTTTGATGGAATCAAGGGAGCGGAACATCTGACGCTGGAATACCATGATCGCGATCTCTTCAGGAACCGGAAGGTTAGGAGGCATTACTTCTGCGTAGATCTTTGCTATCCTGCTTACACACTCGCTGTCGGGAAAATCCGCCTCTGCATTCTTATTCCCGACTATCCTGATAACATCTTTAAGAATAGAATCCGCCTCAGCGTACCGCGCCTCAGCACAGAGCACTTCAGCACTGTCAACCATCCCTGAAAGAGCAGCGGATATGGTGCTGGAGGTGTCCTCAACGATCTCTGCAGTTGCGGTATCAACCTCAGTTATTACAACAAATGGTGCATCCTGAACAACAGCATACTGCTCAAGGCTGGATCTGGTGGTTACACAGCCGCTGAACAGTAAAAATGTGTAAATCGAGAGAAAACCCGGGAGCCTGTATTTTTTCACTGCTTAGTATTAAACCCCTGTATGGCTGAAGAAATGAATGCAAACAAACCTGGTTTTGCCTACAGGGGTTAAAATTAATATAATGGAGAGATAATTCGCGCAATAATCTCAGGAGGTGTATGAAAGATTTACCGGTTTTGGGATCAGTCCACTCTGTATCTGTAAAAGAAAGCCTCTGGTAAACAGGTGACCCTTGCGTGCCCTGCATTCCATCACAGCCTCTTTTATCAGACTTTCGACTCTCTTTCTGTCAGAACCGCAATAGTTGACAAACATCCTTGTTCTCTGAGGGCAATTTTGATACTGCGCACACCGGGAACAGGACACTTTCTGGAACTGCATTGTAACCCTCCTGTTACATGGTTTCATGCTGACCAGTTATATTATACCCAACAACAGGTAGTGTGTCAATGATTTTATGGTACAAGTTATTGGTAAGCCTATGTATTTGAATATTAAGGAGTTACGCTTGCATTCCCTTGACTTCGGGGTTTCGGGACTCAAGAGCATGCACTTTCCCGGATACCTGTGGTAGTATATTCAGGCCGGAAGCACTGGTTTCAGGCTTTATCTCTGGATGAGATTTTATGCATTGATGTGGCACCCCAGAGAGATATTGCGTGGGGTTCGCATTTATCGAGGCAGATCCCGCATCCTATACATTTTTCCTTATCGATGACGTGACGCTTATCTTTCTCACCGGTAATCGCTCCAGGTACAGGGCAAGCCGGAACACAATCCCCGCATCCATTACATTTGGTATCGATATTGGCGACAGGACGGACCTTTACCTTGTCGGTAAAACACTTCGACGGGCATTTATAACAAGCTGTAATGAAGTTCTCGTTTGCAGAGTAGTCCAGAACCGGAAGATTATTTTCCATTTTTATGGCTCCGGAAGGGGTTGCCTTTACACAGAGCGTGCATGCAGTACATCCCACCGAGCAGTATTTCTTGACTTTTGCTCCTTTATCATGATTGGAACAGGCAAGAAAGATCTGATGGGCTTTGGGAACCATGGAGATTATCTTTCTGGGACAGGCTTTTACGCAGTTACCGCAACCTGTACACTTTTCTGCATCCACTTCTGCAACGCCGTTTGCAGTTATGTGTAATGCATCAAAAGGACACGCCCTGACGCAAGTTCCTAGCCCCAGACACCCATCCTGGCAGACTTTTGATCCATTACCGGTCATTATTGCTGCATTGCAGTCCTGGATACCATTGTAAACAGCTCTTTCCAGAGCCTCTTTTTTACCGCCTTTACAATGCACTACTGCGACCATCGGTTCCGATGTCGTAGCAGTTACACCCATGATATCAGCAACAAGATGAGCAGTTTTTGAACCTCCGGGAACACACCCGGAAGGATTTGCTTTACCCTCTACAACGGCTTTGGCAAATCCGCTGCAGCCGGGAAAACCGCAGGCTCCACAGTTTGCACCTGGGAGAACCTCCTGAATCCTGGAAATGCGCTCATCAACAAAGACATGAAGCTTTTTTGAGGCTACTCCCAGACCTGCTCCTAATAACAAACCGATAGAACCTACAATCAGTACCGGTAATAATATCTCCACGCTCATCCTCCGAACGATTTAAAGAAATTCAGGCCTGCAAAACCAAGAAATGCCAACGCCATCAAGCCTGCTGTAATGAAAGTTATCGGCAAGCCCTCCATTGCCTTTGGAACATTGGCCAGTTCCAGTTTCTCTCTTATGCCTGCCATTAAAATCAAAGCCAGCATAAAACCTACTCCTGATGTCACCCCGTTTACAAGGCTTTCAATAAAGGAGTACGGATTGCCTGTCAATTGATTTACTCCTGTGTTGATGATAGCTACTCCAAGCACTGCGCAGTTGGTGGTAATAAGCGGCAGATATATCCCTAATGCCTCATAAAGGGCAGGGGAGTACTTCTGCAGCGCCATCTCAACAAGCTGCACCAGAGCCGCAATAACCAGAATAAATACAATGGTTTGCAGATAATCTACCCCGAACTTCACAAGAATATAGCTGTTGATCACCCAGGTGAAACTCGATGCCATGGCCATGACAAATATCACAGCCATTCCCATCCCTATGGCACTGGAGAGCTTTTTTGATACACCGAAAAAAGGACACAGACCCAGAAAACGGGATAAAACAAAGTTGTTAATCAGAACAGCACCGATCGAAATTCCAATAAGACTGGTAATCGATTCCATTACTATGCACTCCTCTTGCGGTTACTGAAGTGGCGGATCAGACCCATAACCAGAGCGATTGTGAAAAAGCCACCCGGAGCCAGTATAAAAATGGTCATTGGTTCATATCCGGGTAAGAACTTCAGTCCCAGAAGTTTGTTGCTTCCGATCGATTCTCTGATAAAGCTCAGAATAAAGAGAGCCAGTGTAAAGCCAAGCCCGATCACGACTCCGTCAATAAGTGACTGGAAAACATTGCTTTTCGATGCGAATGCTTCCGCTCTTCCCAGGATAATACAGTTGACCACTATCAGTGGAACGAAAATGCCTAACTGCTTATCCAGCGCCGGAAGATACGCTTTCATCAGAAACTGGACTACAGTTACAAATGTGGCTATGATCACTATAAAACAGGGGATTCTTACCTTGTCAGGAATCATTTTCCGGACAAGTGAAATAATCACATTTGAGCAGGCAAGCACAAATGTAGCCGCCAGGCCCATACCTATGCCGTTTTCAATCGATGTACTTGTTGCCATCGAGGGGCAGAGGCCCAGAACCAGAACAAAAATCGGATTCTCAGTCAATAATCCACGTTTCAATTCACCTTTTAACATTTCTAACCCCGAATCGCTTGTAGATATGCCCTTGCTTTGGTAACCAGTCCCCTGGCAACTGCAATGGTCGAGACTGTTGCTCCTGTTATAGCGGTAATGCCGTTTTTATCTCTCAGAGAGGCTTTTGATGTCTCATCGAGTTTATGCCACTCTCCCATTGATTTATCAATGGTAATATCATTATATATGTTGATTCCCTTGAATTGCTCTGTAAACCAGGCGTTTCCCTTTTCTTTTTCACTAAAAAGCCCGTTCCAGATGTATTTCTTTGAAATCACCTCCTGGACCCTTGTCCCAAGTCCGGGAGTTTCTGACTGTTCCGTAACAGTCATTCCCTGAATACCGCCGTTGGTATCAATACTTACCAGATAAACGATATTGCTGGAATATCCGGTGCTGGCAATCTTGAAAATATATAGAACCTCATCACCTTTTTCAGCAACCCAGTACTGCTGAGGCACTGAGGAATCATCGCCGGTTTTCTCTGAGATTTCAAAACCCTCAGGAACCACAAGCTTCAGCGCTTCCTCCTGTGCCTGTTTCTGCCCGGCTGCAATCGTATCCTTTGTTTTGACAAAGGTAAAAGCGATTATCAGTGCCGCTATAACAGATATGATTGTAATTACCAAAGTAAGCTTAATAATATCTTTCACTTCTTTACCCTCCCGTAAATCCTGGGACGTGTATACTTCTCAATAAGAGGGACTAACAGGTTCATCAATAATATGGAATAAGAAACTCCCTCAGGATATCCTCCGAACTTGCGTATCACAAAGGTCAAAACACCACAGCCGATACCAAATACAATCTTTCCATTTGGTGTTATGGGTGATGTAACCATGTCTGTTGCCATGAAAAAGGCCCCAAGCAGCAATCCACCCGCAAGTATCTGATACGTGGGGACAATAATTGCTCCCGATGTAAAGAGATCACCTGTTCCGTTAAAAAGCCAGAAAAGAACAAAGACTGTCCCGATATAGAACAAAGGAATCGCAAAACCGATAATTCTCTTGTACCAGAGTATCATCGCTCCCAACAGAAGCGCTATGGCGGATGTCTCTCCGATACACCCTCCTACATTCCCTGTAAACAGGTTATAGATTGCATCCTGGAAATCGAGAGCCTGGAAAGACCCGTTCATCATTGAGAGCTTGAAGTGAGCAAGAGGAGTGGCGCTGGTAATACCGTCTAATCCGGATATCGTCCCGAGTTTCGGCGCAGTAAAACTGGTCATGGCAGCCGGATAAGATGCCATGAGAAAAGCGCGGCCTGCAAGCGCAGGGTTGATAAAATTACCCCCCAGGCCACC
>JAAYIG010000068.1 GCA_012523595.1 Fibrobacter sp. | reverse complement strand
AGAGAGATCATGATCGAGGATGATACTCTGACTGCAGACAAGAAGCGCTGCAGGGAGTTTTCCGAGGCTCTGATAAAATCTGGTGCATGTAAAATACCCTGGTCGGCAAATTCCAGGGCAGATGTTGACTATGAGACAATGGTCCTGATGAGGAAGGCAGGGTGCCGGCTTTTCTGCGTAGGGTTTGAAAGTGGAGATCAGAGAATCCTTGACAACATTAAAAAATCACTTACCATAGAGCAGGTACGGGCATTCATGAAGAATGCAAAGCGGGCGGGAATACTGGTACACGGATGTTTTATGGTGGGTAACAGAGGAGAAACTGCCGAGACACTCCGGAAAACATTATGCTTTGCCAAGGATCTCAATCCTGACACTGCTCAGTTTTTTCCCATTATGGCTTATCCCGGGACAAGTGATTTCAAGTATTTCAAGGAGAAGGGCTGGATAGTCACTGACAATTTCCGGAAGTGGCTCACAGATGACGGGCTGCACTCTTCTGTGGTTTCAAATCCTGAACTGAGCTACGAGACCCTGGTTGCCTTCTGTGACAGGGCCAGACGGGAATTTTACCTCCGCCCGGGGTACATCATGTCAAAAATGACCCAGATGATTACTCATCCTGGCGAAGCCAAAAGAATATTGAAGGCAGGCAGAACACTTTTCAAATATCTGCTGAATTCCCCAGGGCAGACAAAATGATCCTATGATTGCAGTCTTTGAAATACTGTTCTGGTTCTCCCTTTTTGTCGTGCTGTATTCTTATACTATCTACCCGTTTCTGCTATTTCTCTTTGCACGGAGATGTAACAAGCCTGTCAGACGGGACGAAAACTTCTTTCCTGAGATCGGTGTTCTTGTTCCTGTCTACAATGAAGAGCGCGTAATCAGAAAAAAGATAGAAAACCTGCTCTCTCTTGACTACCCGGAATCGAAACTGTCTGTATGGATCGGATCTGACTGTTCAACGGACGGTACAGAGAAAGAGGTGAGGAGTTTCAATGATCCGCGAATACATTTTTGGGTGGCTTCCGAACGGGGCGGGAAAACAGGTGTGCTGAACAAGCTGGCTCCTCAGATAGATGCTGATATAATACTTTTTACAGATGCCAACACGATGCACAACAGTAACTGCTTGAGAATGATTGCCAGAAATTTTGCGGATGAGACGATCGGAGGGGTGGCGGGGCACATTGAACATGTCCAGACAGGGGAGGAGGAGTTCGGGGAGAAGCTTTACAGGAGGTTCGAGTCGAGGCAGAAAATCCTGGAAGGCATGCTTCACAGCACTATCTCAGCGTTTGGAGGGTTCTATGCCATTCGTAAAAAACTCTTTCATCCCATTCCACCAAACTCCTATTCCAATGACGATGTGCTGATACCGATGAATGTTGTTCGTCAGGGCTACAGAGTGATTTACGATCCGGAGGCGTTATCTGAAGAGGACACAACCGGGAATGTTGCCAAGGAGTTTACCAGACGTGTGAGGATTGGAGCCGGGAATTTTCAGGCTTTCTTCTGGCTGGTGCATTTTCTTAATCCCCGTTATGGCTGGCCGTGGTTCTGTTTTGTATCACATAAGGTTACAAGATGGTTTTCACCTTTGTTTATCATGACTTTGATGCTCAGTTGCGGATTTCTTTTCTGGCAAGGAGAAAAGGTCATTTACAAAATGATATTTACTACCGGTTCGATTTTTATTTCTGCAGGACTACTTTATAAACTGCTGCCATTGAGGATAACCCGGCATGTTTATTATTTCATGACCATGAATCTGGCGCTGTTAATGGGGCTTTTCCAGTACCTGCGGGGGATAAAATCTGCTGCTTGGTCAAGTACCGAACGTCAGGGATAAAAAAAAGGCCTGCATTTTCGCAGGCCTTTGTGCATTTTTATGTTCAGGCAGTTATTGAGGAACTACATTCTGAGCATTGGGACCTTTTGCTCCATCGACAACTTCAAACTGAACTTTCTGTCCTTCTTCCAGCTTCCGGAAACCATTAGACTGGATTGCGGAAAAATGGACGAATACATCACGAGAGCCGTCATCCGGTGAGATAAATCCATATCCTTTGGCCTCATTGAACCACTTGACAACACCTGTGGGCATACTGCAAAACCTCTTCTAAAAAATGAAACATCAAGATCCCGTTTCGGGAATCCGTTTATAGATGCAAATAAGATATGTGATGCCGTAAAGGAAAGAAAGATTTTTTTTTAAAACGGTAAAGTAGGGGATTGCAGGAAGGGAATCTCAGATATCGGCTGAACCCCGGGTTCTTGATATTTATTAGTGTCGATGGAGCTGGTAAAACAGCAGAGGCACCGTAGAAGGTGCCTCTGAGTGACTAAGTATAAAGTCATATAATTCAGATCAATATTCATCCATTCCTGCACCAGGCATACCTGCTCCGGGTGCACCCTTTTCCTTTTTCTCGGGTTTCTCGGAGATGATACATTCTGTGGTGAGGATCAGACTGGCAATGCTTGAAGCATTTTCCAGAGCTGTGCGGGTGACCTTTGTCGGGTCGATAACACCGGCCTTTATCAGGTCTTCAAACTTGTCGCTATAGGCATTATAACCGTAAGCATCCTTGTTTTTCTTGACCTCATTTGCGATCACCGATGCTTCCTTTCCTGCGTTAGTTGCTATCAGACGTAAAGGTTCCTCACAGGCACGACGGATAATTTCCAAACCGATATGTTCGTCCTGATCAAACTTTTCCTTTTCCAGTGCAGCAGCAGCTCTGATAAGCGCTACACCACCACCAGGAACAACACCTTCTTCTACAGCAGCTCTGGTTGCATGGAGAGCATCTTCAACTCTGGCTTTCTTCTCTTTCATCTCGGTTTCAGTAGCGGCACCGATTTTCAGGACAGCGACACCACCGGCAAGCTTTGCCAGACGTTCCTGGAGCTTTTCACGGTCGTAGTCTGATGTGGTCTCTTCGATCTGTCTGCGGATCTGATTGATTCTGCCTTTGATATCCTCAGCTTTGCCGCTGCCTTCGATGATAGTGGTATTCTCTTTGTCTATTACTACCCGTTTGGCTTTACCGAGTGAGTCGAGAGTAGTGTTCTCCAGTTTGAAACCGGCTTCTTCAGAGATAACGATACCGCCTGTCAGAACAGCGATATCCTCAAGCATTGCTTTTCTGCGGTCTCCAAAACCGGGAGCCTTTACAGCAGCTACTTTCAGGGTACCACGAAGTTTGTTGACTACCAGTGTCGAAAGCGCTTCACCTTCCAGGTCTTCAGCGATGATAAGAAAACTCTTACCCATCTGCACGATTTTCTCAAGCAGAGGAAGCAGATCTTTCATGGCGCTGATTTTCTTGTCGTGGATCAGAATGAGCGGTTCCTCGAGAACACATTCCATGTTGTCAGAGTTTGTAACGAAGTAAGGTGAGAGATAGCCGCGGTCAAACTGCATTCCTTCCACTACGTCCAGAGTGGTTTCCATGCTCTTGGCTTCTTCAACAGTGATAACACCGTCTTTGCCTACTTTCTCCATGGCATCAGCCAGAAGATTCCCAATAGTCTCATCATTGTTGGCAGAGATTGCACCAACCTGTGCGATCTCTTTCTTTCCGCTTACAGGACGGGAATCCTTTTTCAGTTGATCGATGATGATTTTCACCGCTTTGTCCATGCCGCGCTTGATAGCCATCGGGTCTGTACCGGCGGTCACGTTCTTGATTCCCAGATGAGCTATCACCTGAGCCAGAACTGTAGCGGTTGTGGTTCCGTCACCAGCAACATCAGAAGTCTTTGAAGCAACTTCTTTTACCAGTTTAGCACCCATGTTTTCGAACTTGTCATCCAGTTCGACTTCTTTGGCCACGGTGACACCATCTTTGGTAACAGTGGGAGATCCCCAGCTTTTCTCCAGTACTACATTTCTCCCCCGGGGACCAAGGGTTACTTTGACAGCATTGGCCAGTGTGTCAACTCCCTTGAGGAGTTTTTCACGGGCAGAAACATCAAAAGCCAGCATTTTGGCCGCCATAACATCTATCTCCTTTCATGAATTTTCACGAGTAATGAGAAAAAATCAGATAACCGCAAGAACATCACTTTCGCGGAGAATAAGATAATCTTCACCATCGACGGTTATTTCTGTGCCGGAGTATTTTCCGTAAAGGACTTTGTCGCCTTTTTTCAGGGTCATTTCGATCCTCTGGCCTTTGTCATTCATCTTTCCAGGGCCAACTGCCACTATTTCGCCTTTCTGGGGCTTCTCTTTGGCGTTATCAGGGATGATGATTCCGCCGGCAGTCTTCTGCTCAGCCTCCATAGGCTTTAATAAAACGCGATCCTCAAGTGGTTTGACGTTCATAAAAGACCTCCGTTGAAATTAAACAGGAAAAAGTGTAAAAAAAAAGATTCGATTTTTTGGCTTCTCAATAAAGCAAATGCCGTGCCTATTATTGGGGTATGGTAAAAATGAGTGCTATTGCGGGTTTCCAGGAGAGAGAGAGTTTGGCAGTGTTTGATTTTGAAACGGGTATTTTGTTTTCAAACAAAAAGCAGTCAGAAACAGCTCAGGCAATTGTAATCTGAGGAGCTTTACCCTTGAGATCAAAATTCTCGAAAGGTATGCGTTTTGTCAGATCCGGGATTTTATCTGTGCATGAAGCAGGCAGTTCGTCACGGTACTTCTGTATGAAACGCTGGGCGTATTTCTCCCATGTTTTGTCAAATGAACCGCCGGACTGGTGCTTCACCAGAATATCCCAGGTAACGATCAGCCGGTGGGTGCGACGGATCTGCATACAGATATCCAGGTCATAAAAGTGGAACTGGTCGAAGAGAGCTTCATCAAATCTAATCCTCTCAAAGAGACTTTTTCTGATCGCGAAAAAGAGCCCGTCAACTGCAACAACATCAGAGTCTTCTTTACCCCAGTTAAAAACAGTGAGATGATAGATGTTGCCGTTATTCAGTTCATGCACAACATGACCCTTAATAAAGGGTCTGCCCGCCACTACCCATCCGGGCGTATCTCTGAACAGGTATTGTGTTCCGGCAACACCGACCAGCCCCACAGAGGGATCGCTGAATTTTTTCTCCAATACAGTTCCCCAGTTGCCTTCCATAAAGAAGACATCCTCGTGCATAAACACCAGGATCTCTCCATTAGCAAGGGATACCCCTTTGTTGTAGGCAGCACAGAGTCCGAACCGGCCATCACGGTTATCGATCCGGATATATTCATGAGGAGATCCTGCGGTTTTTGAAACGTTTCGCTGATGGAGATCCCAGGAGGGATCTTTGCGGGAGCAGGAGATTACGCTTATCACTTAAAATTCTCTTCAGGAAAGCTTTACTACAAGCTGATCGGAGACTTTTTCCCGCAGCTTTTTTTCCACCACATTAAGCAGTGTCATACTGGAAAATGCACAGCCGGAACAGTGTCCTTTCATTTTCACATAAACATCGTTGCCATCGATATCGACAAGTTCACATGCTCCACCGTCCTGAGAAAGCACTGGATTGATGTCGGAGACAAGTACTTCCCTTATTTTGTCAATTTTCTGCAGAGTAGTGAGACGGACCGGCTCTCCGGGAGTTTCTCTGACAGTACCTGTAACCCGGTCAATTATCTTCTGTATCTCTCCGTGACATCCGCCGCATGCCCCTCCGGCCTTTGTAAAGTTTGTAACATCCTCTATGGTTTTCAGGTTATTTTCGATAATTGCCCGCTCAATTTCTTTGTCGGTGATACCGAAACATTTACAAACAATAGTTCCTTGTTTCTCCGGAGGCAGTGATGTCTTTCCACCGCTTTCATAAAAATTTATAGCTGCTTCAAGAGCCTCCTCACCCATGACACTGCAGTGCATCTTCTCTCTTGGCAGACCTCCCAGTGCATCGGCGATATCTTTGTTGGTGATTTTTTTCACTTCTTCCAGTGTTTTGCCTTTACATAGCTCAGTCAGAACAGACGCAGACGCAATGGCGCTTCCACAGCCGAAGGTCTTGAATTTTATGTCGGAAATCCTGCCGTTTTCATCGAGTTTAAAGGTGAGCCGCAGTGCGTCACCACAGGTAATATTCCCAATCTCACCAAATCCATCCGGTGTTTCAATTTCTCCCACATTTCTGGGATGAAGGTAATGATCTCTGACTTTTTCTGTATAATCCCACATGCCTTGCTCCTGGTTTGCTATTCTTTTCTCTTTAAAGCAGCTTCTCAGCCCTGACATCCGGTGGGATGTCGAGGACCACCTTGATAGTTAATTCGAATTTCTCTATGTCGATATTTCCTGAATCTGATTCCAGAGGTACTTTCCCGGCTGCTACTCTGGAGTGTCCTCCTCCGCTGCCATGTAATATCGATGCAATCTTCTCGGCGCTTATCCCGGCTTTGTCACTGTTTTTGGATCTGATCGAGAAAAAGATCTGGTTCTTAAAGATTCCAGAGCACACCATCCACTCAAGCTTCTCCAGGCTGTGAAACAGGTCCGCCATTTCTGCGACATAATCGGGAGTGGTCACATTTCCCAGATGAGTGTACCCGACAGAATCAAAAGTGACAGCATATTCGGAGGCTCTGTGGAGGATTTTAAAATATTCTACATCCCGGTCCGGATTTTCTATCCTGGAGAGTAACTGGTGGTCCATTATATCGAAAAGAAACTTGTAACACTCCAGATCCACAGGGGAACCCTCCCTGCGCATATCACCGGTATCGGTTTTAATTCCATAAAAAAGAGCAGTTGCCAGCTTGGGATCGATCTGACAACCTGCATGGAGAAGATATTTCGTGATGATCGTGGAGGTGGCACCGAATTCTTTTCTTATGTCGCTGAAGAAATGGGCACCGGGGAGAGAATTGTTGGGATGATGATCTATTACAGCATGAACAGGCGTTGTTGTTGGTAGAGATACATTTCCCCTTCCTGGAAAGCAATCGACAAGAATTATTTTCTCAAAGTCGCTTGTTTCGGTGAGCACAAAGGGGATAGTTTTGATATTGAGGAAACGTATCATTGCTCTGTTTTCCGCTCTTCCCACAAATCCCCCGAATGAGATCACGGATGATTTGACACCCCAGAACGAGAGAAGAGTCGACACACCGAATGCAGAAGCAAGGCAGTCGGGATCAGGATAATCATGAGTGAGTATCAGTACACTTGATGAGGGTAGAATATGTTCTCGAAATGACTCGATTTTTTCTTGAAAGTCATCTGTACTGTCACTCTGAGGTATATTTGTTTCTGACATAAATTTCAGCTACTGATTAAATACTCCTGGTACGATTTTGAAGAACCGGGGAGATTGTATTTGCAATAAAAAGTACTGCATAATATAATATATGATTCAATTATGAAAGAAATCACCGGGGAAACTGATGAGATATGCGATAATTTCCGATATCCATGGCAATGCAGAAGCTCTGAACGCTGTTCTCAATGATATCAGTGATCGTCATATAGAGCAGACCATCTGCCTGGGAGATATTGTAGGGTACTATCCTGATCCTGAGACCTGTATAGATCTGATTAAAAAGAGCGCTTCTTACTGTGTAGCCGGGAATCATGATTACGCGGCGATAGGGAAGATAGACACTCAGAATTTTACCTACTACGCCTTTGCTGCGATGGAGTGGACAAAACAGAACCTTTCGGAAAGCGGAAAGGAGTTTCTCAGGTCTCTTCCTCTTATAGTCGTAAAAGATGACATGTTCTTTACCCATTCCTCACCCTCTAACCCTCAGGACTGGGTTTACGTTTTTCCCGACAGTGAGGAAGCCATATTCGAGGCATTCAACAGCCTTATATATCGACTCAATTTCATAGGACACACCCATTGGCCATCGATAATGATTCAGGAAAATGACAGGATCATTCTTCACTCGGATCATCTTATAAAACTCAGTGAGAATCATTATTATCTGATCAATGTCGGCAGTGTCGGGCAGCCAAGGGATTTCGATTCCCGTTCCTGTTACGTAATCTATGATTCTGAAAAGATGGAGATTTCAATTGTCAGGGTTCCCTATGACTACAGAGTGACCCAGAAGAAGATCCATGAGAATAGTCTTCCGGTTTTTCTGGCCGAGAGACTGGAAAAAGGGCGGTAGCTCGGAGCGATATTGATCTCCCGACATCACCTTCCTATTACTTTATTGTAATTTTCTTAAATGCATAACCTAAAAGATATCATCAACAGCAGGCTTCTTCCCTATGTGTCAAGACCACTGAGGTACACCGGGGCGGAGCTTAATATAATCAGAAAAGATCTCAGTGAGATCACTGTTCATGGTGTGATCTGTTTTCCGGACCTCTATGATATCGGTATGTCTCATAACGGCCTCCAGATTCTCTATCATCTGGTCAATCGAGAGAAGAACTGGGCGCTCTCCCGTAGCTTCAGTCCCTGGGCTGATTCGGAAGAGGTGATGCGCAGAGAAGGGATACCGCTCTATACACTCGAGTATATGTCGAAGGTAAGGGATGCAGACTGGATCGGTTTTTCACTTCAGTACGAACTTCAATACACAAATATCGTAAACATGATCGATCTGGCCGGCTTGGAGGTTTATAGCAGGGATCGTTCTGATGGTGATCCGCTAATAATAGCAGGGGGGCCTTGTGCGGGTAACCCTGAGCCGCTTTCCCGCTTTATCGATGCCTTTGCCATAGGTGACGGAGAGGAAACCGTTATCGCGCTATGCAGAGTGCTGGAGAGGGAGAAGATAGCCGGATCATCAAGAGAGGCTAAACTAAAGGCGATTTCAGAAATACCGGGAATCTATGTACCATCTCTTTACAGCGAGGAAAAGAGCGGAAAGTTTACTGTTGCAGCAGGGAAAAGAGTGACTGCGGCAAAGGTTCCGGTCCTTTGCAGGGAATACTATCCTCTGAAACCGCTGGTTCCTCTTATCGAGACTGTTCATTCGAGACTGGCAGTGGAGGTTATGAGAGGATGCACGAGGGGGTGCCGGTTTTGTTCTGCAGGTATTTATTACAGACCGGTGAGGGAGCGGAGCCCCGGAGAAATATATCTGCAGATACGTGACGGGGTTGAATCTACGGGATGGCGGGATGTTGGTTTGCTGAGTTTATCCACTGCGGACTACACCTGTCTCAGCGGCCTTCTGGAAGCTGCTACAGAGCTAAAGGAGAAGTATCACATTTCCATAGCACTTCCTTCAACCCGGGTTGATGCCTTGACTAAGGAGCAGTTTGAACAACTGGGGCGTGTATCCGCTTCATCATCACTGACAATCGCACCTGAGGCAGGCAGTGCCAGGCTGCGCAGGGTGATAAACAAGGATTTCACCGATGAGGCTATCTTCAGCACTGTTGAGAAGCTTCTTTCCGGTAATGTGCAGACGCTGAAGCTTTATTTCATGATCGGACTGCCCACAGAGAGGGATGAGGATATCGAGGCGATCATCCAGATGGTAACAAAGATTTCAGGGATGGTCAGGGCCAGGCAGAGACGCCGTATGATTCATGTATCGATCTCACCTTTCTCCCCAAAGCCCCATACCCCATTCTGCCGAGAGAAAATGGAGGACACCGGTTCTCTGGGACGTAAAGGAGCGCATATTAAAGCAGTTCTGAGAAAACTCAGGAATGTCAAGGTGTCATACCGCAATCCTCAGGTAACGATGCTGGAGACTGTGATGGCCAGAGGTGACAGGAGAGTATCTGATCTTATCTTTCAAGCCTGGAGAAAGGGAGCCAGATTTGATGGGTGGGATGAATGTTTTGACATTCAGCGCTGGATCGATGCGGCATCTGAACTGAATATTGATTTGAATACTTACCTCGATGAAATTCCGGAGAAGCAGGAACTTCCCTGGTCAGTAGTCTCAACCGGAGTTTCGGAATCGTATCTGATGGAGGAGAGGCGGCGGGCTCTGCTTGAGATGCCCACAGAGGACTGCCGAACCGGAAAGTGTACATCGTGTGGTGTATGTGTAAACGGTATCAGGAGAGAGATTCCGGATGAAAAAAGTTTTATCCTTTACAGTAGATCAAGAACCAGTGTTACACAGAAAAAGGAAACAAAACTCTTTCAGTACAGGTTTTTGTACAGAAAGGGTGAACAGGTGAGATATCTGGGCCATCTTGACATGGTTTCAGTTATACAGAGGGCGTTTCTGGCTGCAGGGGTACCTGTAGCTTTCTCCAATGGTTTCAATCCTCACCCCAGGATGTCTTTCGGGCCCCCTCTGCCATCAGGCATAATAGGTGAGCGCGAGGCATTTGATACTGTGATGACAGGAATGCTCTCTTCAGACTCTCTTATTGTAAACAAATGGCTGCCGGATGACTTAAAGGTAATCGGGTTCAGGGAACTTCCGGAATGGACACCATCTTTGAATTCCTCCATCTCCTCGGCACTCTACAGGTTTACTCCATACCAGGAGATGGAAGAGGGGGATATCGAGGAGAGAATCGGGCAATTGCTTTCACTTGACACAGCAGAGGTGGAGATCAAAAAGGGTGGAGAGGTCAGACGGAAAGACATAAGACCCGGAATAATAGAACTGAAATCTACCGGGGGCGGTTTCGAGGCGCTTTTATCGATGATTTCTACGAATTCCTGTAAACCTTCGGAACTGATAAAGGGCTTGTTTCCGCAGATGGAGTTGGCTGATTTCAAGGTTATACGCGAGCAATGTTTTTCAGGAAGAGAGCCTGTGGGATGGCAAGTATAGCAGAGATTGACTTGTTTATTACTTAAACAGAGCCATTCCCTCTCCTGCAATCCATCCAGTGGTCCATGCAGCCTGAAGGTTGAATCCTCCAGTGAGTCCATCGATGTCAAGCAGTTCTCCGGCAAAGAACAAGCGCGGACAAAGTTTGCTCTGCATGGTTTTAAAAGAGATCTCAGAGAGTTTTACTCCGCCGCAAGTCACGAATTCCTCTTTGTTTTTGTCTTTCCCTGTGATTTTTAATTCACATTTGTGGATCTGGGCTGCAATTTCTGCTGCCTGTTTTTTTGACAGATCAGCCCAGAGTTGATCACTGCCACATCCTGAGGCTTCGGCAAGGGAGTTCCAGAGCCGCCTGGGGATTTTAAGCGGCGGTTCACCAAAGATTCTTTTCCCGGCGATTAGTTTACGATTGCTGGAGAGTACCTGCAAAGTCTGCTCAAGCGTGGAGTCAGGGAACCAGTCGACCCGGCAGGTTGTCTTGTATTTTTTTGCGTACAGTTTCCTTGCGGCCAGAGAGGAGAGTTTAAGTACAACTGGACCACTGATCCCATTGTGAGTGATAAGCACCGGACCTGCAGATGAAAACCTGGTTTGCGGTAAAGTGATTGAGGCTTTCTGTAACGATATTCCGGGGATGGATGAGATTCTACTGTCTGTGATCACAAAAGAGAAAAGGGAGGGGATCTGATCGATTATAGTGTGTCCCGCTAAGGCAGCTATCCTGATTCCTGCTGAATCAGGGGAGCCTCCTGTGGCCAGGAGCAGAAGATCGCAGTATCCTGAGCTGCCATCGCTTGTTAACAGATCGAAGCCGCCTTTCTGAGGTGAAGGTATTGCCGATGTCAGTCCACAATTCCTTCTGATTTTGACACCAGTCTTTTCGGCAGTATCAAGAAGGCATTTTACTATTGATTCTGATTCATCCGATTTCGGAAATACCCGTCCATCGGGTTCTCTTTTAAGAGGGACACCATGTGACTGAAACCAGTTGACAGTATCGGCAGAATTGAAGCGGTGGAATGGACCGATAAGCTCTCTGCTGCCTCTGGGGTAAAATGTGGAGAGCTGTACAGGGTCTGTGATTGAATTTGTGAGATTGCATCTTCCGCCTCCGGAAAGAGACACTTTTACAAGCGGCTTATCTCCCTGTTCAAGAACCGTAACATCGGTGGAACTGTTTTTTTCTTTACAGGAGATTGCAGCGAAAATGCCTGCGGCACCACCACCTGCTATAGTAAATTTCATCCTGGTATTGAGCCTTTCGTAACTATCCATATATGAAGGTTCTGGATTTGAAAGCTGCAGATGAATCCGAGTAATACCTTCTCATTCATTGATTTAAACCTTATAATTAAGATTCAGAGCGAAAATATTCCAAGTAAAAAGAGAACCGCCATTTCTCAGGAATGAAACCCACAATAAACCCATCTGATATACAGCGGCTTTTACTTGAGTTTACTACTCGTTGTAATCTACGTTGTGCCTATTGTGCCAAAACCCTGGTAAAGAATGACCGCTCATTCGACATGCCAGAGGAACTGTTAAATCGTGTAATCGATTTCATAATCAAATACAGGACAAATTATGTCTGTATCAACGGACATGGTGAGACGACACTTTACAGAAACTGGTATCTTTACAGCCAGAAAATGCTTGATCATGGGATAAAACTGGGTATTATAACGAACATGTCCAGAAAATTAACAGATGAGGAAACACACACTTTTTCCCGTTTCAGTACAATCGAAGTAAGTTGCGACACAGCAGATCCGGAGCTGTTCAGGAGACTAAGAGGAGGAGCAGACCTGAACTGTCTTCTCGGAAATATTGCCGAAATCCGTAACCGGGCATTGAGAGAAAACAGGGAACCACCGATTTTTTCCTTTAGCTGTCTTCTGTCTGACCAGAATGTTTTCGGGTTGGAAGAGTTTGTGAAAATGGGGATGCAATATGGAATCGAGGCGTATAATTTCTGCAATCTGATAAAGTATGATGGTGTACCGGTCAGGCACATTACAGAACTTCCAGATGATCAGTTTCAATATGCAGCAGCTCTTTTCTATGCTGCAGTTGCGGTTCTTCAGAAGCATGGGAAAAGGGTCTTTTTCCCTTACGGGCTTATTGACAGTATTAAAAGAAGGGTTGAGAAAAAGGAGAATGATCACAGCGATGATGGGAAGAAAGAGTCTCAGTATTCAGAACATCCGGATGAGACACGAGACTGTTCTGAACCATGGGTCACTATCTTTTGTCATGCTGATGGGACAGTTGCCCCCTGTTGTCAATATGTTTCTTTCGGGAACCTGAATGAATGCAGTCTGGAGGAGATCCTGAACGGAGAAGAGATGGTGGCTATCCGTAATGGAATTATTTCAGGAAAGCTGAATAAGCATTGTAAAACGTGCGGGATAGCGGGATGGAGGAAAATAACTGCGGATGAGAAGGGGTAATTCTCTTCCAATCTCCTGGATGCCTGTTTTCACAGGCATGATGCCTGACAGATGTTCTTTACAAAGTGACTGTTTTGCTTCCATGTCAAATCTTGCGAAAGCAGGAATACAGAAGGGAAATTTCACATAAAGAAGTGGGCGTGCGGAGAGGCGGCAAAGAATAACAGGGATGAGAATGGAAATGAATTTTGTAAGGATGAAAAATCAGTTTCTTCTGCTTCTGCCGAGAAGATCCCTCCTTGTCGCTCTTGACTGAGCAGTATCGCGGGCAGTTCTGGATTTCCTCACTGTTGTAACCTGGTTCTGCTTTACAGCCTCAAGGAGCATCATTACATTGACATTGAAGGATGCTTCCTCATTTTCGAACGCGAAATCGATTATTAAGGTATCTTCTCTGGAGAGCATGAGTACTTTCTCTGTCCTGTCCGATAATTTGACTTCGGCAAACAGGGTATCACCTGAAGCTTTCGATATATTGAATTTTTCTGATAAGTGAAATTCTGAATGCTCTCCGCTCAGAGTCAGAGTTCCAGGCTGGAAATTGAGAAAAAGAGAGGGCGTTGAAAAACTTCTCACGTAGACATCACTGCCCGCTGTTCTTACCAACCTTAAGGCTTTGCACCGGTATTGTCCCGGAATATTGACAGCAAATACCGGCATGCTAATAATAAGGATCAGTAGTAGCTTTGGGTACATAATCCACCCTGTGGGAATCAGAGTTCAATACTCTCCGGATGTTCCTCTATTATCTGAAAAATATGTCCCGGTCTTTTCTTCGGGTCAAGTATTACAAAATTTCGTCCACCCTGCCATCTGTAGGTCTCATCATTGTTCAAAACATCTTTTACCAGGTATTCCCGGGAGTGCTCCAGACCAAGCGCACCTACATCAAGGTCGACCCATCCTGACTGGGTGTTTTTTACATCCAGATTAACAATACATAGCATTTTACATCCGGATCGCTTATCTACTTTAGAGTAAGCCATGATCTCCCTGTTTTCACAATAGTGAAAAAAAAGATTGTCGTATTCATGGAATGCCGGATAATTGTTTCTTATCTGATTAAGTGTTTTTATGAAGCTTTTTACATTTCCCGGAGCGTCCCAGTCTCTTGCTTTGTACTGATATTTTTCGGAGTCCAGAAGCTCCTCTTTACCAGGGTAAGGAACAGTCTCACAAAGCTCATATCCATTGTACATTCCAAAGAGGCTCGATAGAGTTGCAGCCAGAAAGGCTCTCATTGTAAATGCCTCCCTGGGGGCATTCTGGAGTATGATCGGCAGAATATCAGGCGTGGTAGGGAAGAGCATACCGCGCATGTATTCTTTTGCGGGTGACGAGGTAAGCTCTTTAAAGTACTCCTCAAGCTCCCATTTCTCGTTTCGCCATGTAAAGTAGGTATAAGACATGTCAAACCCCAGCTTGGCAAGCCGGTGCATGACTTTAGGTCTTGTAAATGCTTCAGAGAGAAATACGAGCTCCGGTCTCTTCTTTTTTATATCGTTTATAAGCCATTCCCAGAATATAAAGGGTTTTGTGTGTGGATTGTCGATTCTGAAGAATGTAAAGCCTTTATCTGCCCAGAAAAGGATAATATTCCTGATTTCTGTCCACAGCTCCTTCCATTTGGGATTGAAGAAATCGTAAGGATAGATATCTTCGTATTTTTTTGGAGGGTTCTCAGCACACTTTATAGTACCATCCTTTTCATAGCAGAACCATTCCGGGTGCTCTTTTACGTGCGGGTGATCAGGGCTGCTGTTGAGGGCGATATCGAGCGCGAGTTTAAAACCGTGTTTTTTACAGGCTTTTACAAATTCCTCAAATTCCTCCATTGTCCCGATATCAGGGTCAACCGCGTAGTGACCGCCATGTTCATTACCAACTGCGTAAGGTGATCCCGGTTCTCCATCGAGAGCTTTGAGACTGTTGTTTTTTCCTTTACGGTTTTTCTTTCCGATTGGGTGGATAGGAACAAGATAGATCGTATCAAAACCCATGTTTTTGATATCATTCAATCTTTCTATGCAGTCATACCATGTTGCGCTTCTATCGTCATATTTACCCTGTGACCGGGGGAACATCTCGTACCATGTCGAGAATCGTGCGTAAATGGGGTCTACCCTTACCTTGAACGTTTTTTCAAATCTGGTGACTTTTCTTTTGTCCGGAAGAGTCCAGGCCTCAAGACCATATTCATAAAAACCGATCTGATCGACTTTAAAGCTTCCCCGCCAGAGGTCATTATTGACATGCTCCATGGGAGATTTTTTCCATGCGGAATCGCCCTGTTTTCTGTAGATCAGTCTGGCACCGATTTTTTCATGTCCGGTACGGAAAATATCCGCTTCCACAATGACCTCATCACCAGGTTCTTTTTTCAGAGGATATTCTCCATTATTGACAAGGGGAGTAATATTTTCAAAGACAAAGTATGAGAGGTTTTCAGGAAAACTACTCATTTGACTGCTTTTCCCTTTCTTTTTTTCTTGAGATCACAAACTGGTAGAATTCTATTGTTTTAAGTGCGATTTTCTCCCATGAGAATTCCGCCTCGACTCTTTTTCGTGCAGCTTCCCCCATGTGTTTTCTCAACTGGGGGTTTCTTATGAGCAGGTTGATTTTTTCCGCCATATCACGCTGGAAAATCTCAGGATACTTTGGCTCGAAATTGATTTTGGATTCTGCGGCAAAGGAAACAAGGAACCCTGTTTCTCCGTCTTTTATGATTTCCGGGATCCCTCCCACGTAGGTCCCTACAACCGGTGTGTGGCATGCCATTGCTTCCAGATTTATAATCCCGAATGGTTCGTAAAGAGAGGGACATACAAAAACAGCCGCATGGGAGTAGAGAACCCTGAGAATATGATGATCGAGCATCTGGCTGATCCAGATCACATTTTTCCTTGATTGCTGCATCCTTGAGATTTCGTACTGCACCTCCTCTTTGATTTCTGGAGTATCCGGAGCGCCTGCGCAGAGGACGATTTGAGCGCTCTCATCGATATATGGGATAGTTTTTATCAGATGAAAAATTCCTTTTTGACGTGTGATTCTGCCGACAAAAAGGACAAAAGGTTTATCCGGGTCGATACCGTATTCCCTCAGGACATCCTGTTTATAAATACGCTGGTAAAAATTCAGGTCAATCCCGTTGTGGATAACTCTTATTCTGGCAGGATCGACGTTGTACATTTGAATTACATCTTTTTCCATGTCCGCGGAAACAGCGATTACACCGTCTGCATTCACATAGGCAGTATTTTCTATCCAGGTTGAGAGATCGTAGCCTGTACCCAGTTGTTCAAATTTCCATGGACGGTGGGGTTCGAGGGAGTGTGTGGTCAGAATCAGAGGTAATTTGTAAAGAATTTTGCAGAGAAGACCGGCCCAGTGGGAGTACCAGGTATGGCAGTGTACAATATCACAATCCTGCAGGGCAGCAGCGAATTTAAGATCGTTTTCCAGAGTGCTGAAAACTTTCTCCAGCTTGCCATGAGCACCGTAGAGTTTATCTTTGCAGTCAAAGCCTTTTACAGTAAGCGGGAATTTTCCATTCTGATCTCTGTAGTCCTGGTTTCCAAAGCAGAACACATCGACCGGTATGTGTTTTATCAGTTCGCGGGTGAGGAAATCGACATGAGTACCAGCCCCGCCATAAATATTAGGCGGGAATTCATTGGTCAGAATAGCTGCTTTCATACCGTTGTCCTTAAGATTAAGGCACTGGCCAGAACGGGTTATTTTAGGGATTAATGATACAATCCTGCCCCCGGAAATTCAAGCTGAGCCGATAAAAACGGGTTCCAGGGCAGGGGATAATATAAAACAGGGAGAGACTCTCGGTGAGGATGCAAAAATGTCTTAGTCCTCCTTTGGTTAAATAGCAGATTCAGGTGGCGAGGCCTCAAAAAAATACCCATTCCAAAAAGGATTGACCTATTTTATTGGACTGTTATTTAAAAACTTACTGCGAATTGGAGGAAAAGATGCCGGAAGTAGACATTCAGAAGGAAAAGGAGTTTTTCCTGGATATTCCTCAGAAAAACGAAACCTTTTTTCTCAAGGGATCAAATAACCACGACTGGGGTTTCAAGAACCGTCTGGCGCGAATTTTCAACCCTGTTTCCGGAAAGACAGTGATGCTGGCTTTTGATCATGGCTATTTCCAGGGGCCGACCACAGGTCTGGAAAGAATCGATGTTACAATTGAACCTCTGGTTCCTCATGCCGATGCGCTCATGCTTACCAGAGGTATTCTCCGTTCCCTTATATCTCCTGCTGTAAAAAACAGCGTTGTCATGAGAGCAAGCGGCGGACCCAGTATCCTTAAAGAATTGTCGAATGAACAGATTGCGGTTGATATGGAAGATGCTGTAAGGATGAATGTGTCTGCGGTAGCCGTTCAGGTCTTTATCGGTGGGGAGTTTGAGAGCCAGAGCGTATTAAATATGACAAAGCTTGTCGATGCCGGCAACCGGTATGGAATTCCAGTGTTAGGGGTGACCGCGGTGGGTAAAGATCTGGTCCGGGACGCCAAGTATATGCGTCTTGCTACCCGTATCTGTGCTGAGCTGGGAGCGGCTTTTGTAAAGACCTATTATGTGGAAAAAGAATTCGAGACTGTCACCGCTTCCTGCCCGGTTCCGGTTGTAATAGCAGGAGGGAAGAAATTGCCGGAACTGGATGCTTTGAAGATGGCACGTAACGCGATTGATCAGGGTGCGCTGGGTGTTGACATGGGAAGAAACATCTTTCAGTCGGAATCACCTGTTTCGATGATACATGCTGTCAGGAAAGTTGTACACGAAAACATGAGTCCGCAGCACGCGCATGAATTTTACCTTGATCTCATGAATGAGGAGAAAAAGAGGAAACAGCGCTGACTGGAATCGGGACCAAATCCAAACCCTTACGCATTTGTTTAAAGGAACAGCAGAGAAGATGAAATCGAGATGGCAGGATGAGATGGCGGCAGAGGCTCAGAAGGAATGTGAAAATGTGGATGCTGGATTGCGTCTGTACTCAAGCCGCCTGCTGGGCATGGAAAAGGATCTGGTGCTTTATGGTGGAGGGAATACCTCTGTTAAGTCCACTTTTACCGATATCACAGGAAGGCAGGTCCCTTCCATCTATGTAAAGGCATCGGGGTGCCATCTGGCGGATATGACCGCAGATGACCTTGTACTGCTTGATTTTGCATGGCTTTCAGGGCTCCGTTCGCTGAAAGAGATGTCGGATGAATCTCTTCGTGAGGTACTTCAGACCCATCTGCTGAGACTCAGCAAATCGGTGCCCTCAGTGGAAGCGATGATGCATGTGTTTATACCCGGTAAATTTGTCGATCATACACATCCATCTGCTATCCTTGCACTTGTGAACAGGGAAAACGGGGTAACTGCTGTCAAAGAAGCACTTGGGGAGGATGTTCCCACTGTGCCCTATATAAAAGCCGGTTTTGGACTGGCAAAAACTGTGTCGCAGACAATAGAGAAGTACCCTTCGTGCACATCCCTGGTTCTCCTTCACCATGGACTGATCACCTGGGGAGAAACTGCACAGGAATCATACGAAAAGACAATCAATCTTGTAAGCAGGGCAGAGGAGTACCTTAATTCAAAAATCAGCAGGCCTGTTCAGCATGTACCTGTTTCTTTTGAATCAATTCCGGATTACAAAAAAATTGCACCGCTTATCAGGGGTGTTTTGTCCAGTCCTACCGGAAACGCGGATTATCCCCGGAAAAGAATCGTACTTTGTCCTTTGCTGGATGAGACGGTGAAGAAGTTCATGGAAATGCCTGAAGCCAGGAGTCTTGTTTTACAGCCGCCATTGACTCCTGATTATCTTATCCGTACCAGACCTTTTTCATTGTGGCTGGATAATCCCGATTACCAGAATCTGGCCCATCTGCGGGAGCAATTATCTGATGCAGTAAAATCCTTTGTCCTTCAGTATGAGGAGTATTTAAGGAGGCATAGAGGTTCGATGTCAGCCGGCACAGCAGTATTTGATTCTTATCCCCTTGTGGTTTTTCTTCCCGGACTGGGAGTAATCTGTGTCGGGGCAACTGCAAAAGATGCTTCCATCGCCAGGGATATTACAGAGCAGGCTATAAGGGTAAAGGAGCTTATATTCAGAACCGGTGGCAAATACAAGGGACTCAGTGAGGATCATCTGTTTGACATGGAATACCACAGTTTCCAGACTGCGAAGGTAAAAAAGCAGTTCTCAGAAATCAAAAAAGAGGGGATTGCACTTATCACAGGTGCAGCGGGAGCAATTGGCTCTGGAATTTCTGTGAGATTGCTGGAAGAGGGATGGCATGTTGCTGTTACCGATCTTCCCGGAAAACCTCTTGAGTCTCTGGAATTGACACTCAGAGAGCGGTTTGCTGAAAGGGTGATGGCTGTTGCACTCGATGTTACCTCACCGGAATCGGTAGAAGCAGGTTTCGAGGCTGTAAAAGAGAAGTGGGGGGGGATAGATCTGGTTGTCATAAATGCCGGCCTTGCGCATGTCTCATCGCTTGCAGACATGGATACCTCAGCATTTCAGAAGCTTGAAAAGGTAAATGTAGAGGGCACACTTCTTTTGCTCCGTCAATCTGCCCGTCTGTTCTTCCTGCAGAAGACAGGTGGTGATATTGTGCTTATTTCCACCAAGAATGTATTTGCCCCGGGAGCGAAATTCGGGGCCTACAGTGCTACCAAAGCTGCTTCTCATCAGTTGGCCAGAATTGCGAGCCTTGAGCTTGCTGAAATAGGTGTGCGTGTTAATATGGTGGCTCCGGATGCAGTTTTCTCTCATGGAGAAACCAGGTCAGGTCTGTGGAGTACAGTAGGACCTGACCGCATGAAGGCAAGAGGACTGGATGAGAAGGGGCTTGAAGAGTACTACCGGAACAGAAATCTTCTGAAAGCCCGGATTACCTCTGAACATGTGGCATCTGCTGTACTGTTCTTTGCTAATCGCCTTACACCAACCACGGGGGCCACAATACCGGTTGACGGGGGATTGCCGGATGCAGCACCGAGATAATTGATATCAGGCATTTTCCAGTAAAGCAGCTTTTTCCTTGCTACGTGCGACAGCTCTTTTGGCGGCACTCAGTTCCATTTTTCTCAAACGGAAGCTTCTGGGAGTGACTTCTATCAACTCATCCTCGGCGATGAATTCTATAGCCTGATCCAGAGAGAGATTCCGGTGAGGCCTTAGCACTACAGTTGCCTCTGCTGTAGAGCTTCTCATATTGGTAAGCTTCTTTTCTTTGGTGATATTGATAACAAGGTCCTCGGAACGATTCCTTTCTCCTACTATCATTCCCTCATAGACTTCAGTTCCTACCGTCACAATCAGGTCTCCTCTGTCAGACATCCCGAGACTGGCATAGGTAGTTACTTTTCCCGGTCTGTCGGCTACAAGAGCGCCGTTTGTCCTCTGGGGGATTGGGCCGAACCACTCTGCATACCCGTTAAAAAGCGAGTTCATTATGCCTGCACCTTTGGTGTCAGTCAAAAACTGGCTTCTGAAGCCGATCAGTCCGCGTGACGGGATCAGAAACTCCATATCCACCCGTCCATGCCCATGATTGTGCATCGACATCATTTTCCCTTTACGTACAGAGAGTTTTTCAGTAACTATGCCTACCCGATCTTCTGGTATGTCAAGGTAAACAGTTTCCATCGGTTCCATTTTTTTCCCATTGATCTCTTTTGTGATCACTCTGGGTTTTGAAACCATGAACTCATAGCCTTCCCTGCGCATTGTTTCTATCAGAACAGCCATCTGAAGTTCACCTCTGCCGCACATCTCCCAGGCATCCGGGCGCCCAATATCTCTTATTCTCATCGATACATTACCCAGAGTTTCTCTCACCAGCCGTTCTTTTAAGTGTCTTGATGTCAGGAATGTGCCTTCCCTGCCGGCAAACGGGCCATTATTTACATAGAAAATCATGGAGATGGTTGGTTCATCTATTTTTATCCGCGGGAGAGGCTGTGGATTTTCGTTGTCGGAAATCGTATCTCCAATCTGCACTCCTTCGACTCCCGCAATTGCTATGATATCACCTGCAATAAGTTCGGGGACCTGAATTCTCTGCAATCCCTGAAAAGTATAGCAGGCTGAGAACTTTATACCGGTTCTGATACCATCTGTTCCGCAGAGACTGTAAAACTTGTTCATTTCCAGTGTTCCGCTTGAAAGCCTGCCCATGGCTATCTGTCCTACGTAGGGATCGTAGCTGAGATTTGTGACAAGCAACTGTGGTATGTCGTTATCGCTTGCCGGAGGAGCGGGAATGTACTCGATAATTTTATCAAACAGCGGCTGGAGATTTGTCGAGTTGTCATTCAGGTCAAGATGTGCCACACCGGATTTGGCATTTGTATACAGGATTGGAAAATCAATCTGCTCTTCGGTGGCATCAAGATCGATGAACAGATCATAAACCTCATTTATCACTTCATCAATTCTGGCATCGGGACGATCGATCTTGTTTATTACAAGTATAATTGGCAGTTTCTTTTCCAGCGTTTTTTTAAGTACAAATCTGGTCTGTGGGAGTGGGCCTTCACTGGAGTCTACAAGAAGCAGCGCTCCATCTACCAGATTGAGACTGCGCTCCACTTCACCACCGAAATCGGCATGTCCGGGTGTGTCCACAACATTGATTTTCACACCTTTGTAATGAAAAGATGTATTCTTTGCTGCGATAGTTATTCCGCGTTCTCTTTCAAGATCCATGGAGTCCATAACCCGTTCTGCTACAACCTGATTTTCTCGGAAGGTTCCGCTCTGCTTTAACATTCCGTCAAGAAGTGTAGTCTTACCATGGTCGACATGTGCTATGATAGCGATGTTACGAAAATCGTTTTTCCTCATTTTTTGTCCCGTTTATCAGATTTTTTTCTTTAACACTGTTATTCTGTTTAAGATTTGATTCCTTGATTTCAGATGGATAAGGGAGTTTATTCTTAATCAGGATAATAAGAGTCAGTTTAACTGTGTGGATGAGAGATTGATACTTTTTTCAGCTCATTCCTGAAGATCTTCTCAAATTCCTCCTTGAAAACTCCTGCTTCATTCATCCCTTGATGTCGCGCACCTTTAATCAAATGGATACTAATGTCTGTGAACTTACTTTTCAGAAAATCAATGTTATATCTCCAGTTTACCACATCATCTTTTGTGCCCTGAATGACACAGATTTCCGGTTCTTTCCTTATCTCCCATGATCGGGTCTTGTCAAACCAGGAGAAATAAGAGCGGGCCCAGCGGAAGGGAAAGTGATCGATCCGCATCGGGTCGTTTTTCAGGAAATGAAGGAACTCTTTATCCGATGATTGATTACGATACAGACGCATGGATCTTTGCGTAAAAGGTGAAAGAATTACCAGTCCGGCCCTTGCAGGGAAATACCAGGCCATCTTGACCAGAGGAGAAATCATGATCATTTTTTTTACCGCTGCCCTGTCCGGAAGTGTCAGGTATTCAAATGCAGCAGCGCAGCCAGTACTGTGTGCGGTGATAATAAGACTGCTGTCAATGACAGACTCTGCTTTTTTACGCACAGAGGCTAATGCTCTTCCATACTCAGAGAAGTTATCAATCGATGCTCTCACTCCCGAGGACAATCCATGACCGGGGAGATCGAAACAGACAACGGTGTAGTCCAGATCAAGGCAAAGTTTTATAAGATTTTTAAGAATCCCTGAATGATCGAAAAAACCGTGGGTCATCAGAACACTTCCCTGACTTGCAGGAGGAATAAAAACATGGGTAGCGATTCTGAAAGAGTCGGATTTTACATATCCAAAGTAATGCTTTACAGGATCTGTAAAGTTAAGAGAGTAAAATCTGAAATAATCATTGATATGCGATGAGTAAACAGGGCATTTCTGCAGGTCGAGGTCTCCGATTTCTTTCACGACCTCGGATATGTCAAATGACCATGCGAGAACCGGAAAAAGAAAGAGGATCGAAAGTGATTGTATTAACAACTATGGTTTCCCCGATGAAATCTGCCATTCATGAAATGGTATTGAAAATAATTCGTGACATACAGTTGAATTCGTAATACCTATGGCTGTTTGCACGTTTTTTTATGCACCATATAAACCAATCAATCCGGAAAGTAACTGCAGGGGATTTGTTCTGTTTTTATATACTTTTTATCGGAATTTTATTATTTTGGTGTTAACTTAAAAAAGGTTTATCTCATCATGAGCATGTATCCATCCTTTCATTTCCGCGATAAATAAGGCTATATAGCCGAATCTTCTTTTCAGAGTCCGAACGTTTTTCATATTTGGATTAGCATTTTTTATACCGCTAAAACCGGGAAAGCGATTGTTTATTATTGTTTCAGAATGGATGGAAAAAATGACTGAATGGAAAAAAATATTCGCAATTATCTGGTCAGGTCAGATTATTTCGACCCTGAGCAGTATTACTGTCGGTTATGCCGTAATATTCTGGCTCAGCACAGAGACCAGATCGCCGGAAGTGCTGGCGTTTGCTGCAATCTCTTCACTGCTTCCTCAACTGGTGCTTGGCCCTTTTGCCGGGGTGTTGATCGACAGGTGGGACAGGAAAAGCATAATGATTTCTGCAGATCTGTTTGTAGCTCTCTGCTCCGCAGTAATGAGTATACTGATTTTAAGAGGGGAGATAGATATCACCCTGTATTATATCCTTCTCATGTTCCGCTCTGTGGGAAACGCTTTTCACATCCCGGCTATGCAGGCATCTGTACCTCTGCTTGCCCCGGAATCGGAACTGATGAGAATATCAGGTGTTAATCAGATCATACAGTCCGGAAGTATAATTGCCGGGCCTCCCCTTGCGGCATTTCTGATAAGTGTTCTCGATATGCCCAAGGTTATTATGTTCGATGTCGCAGGGGCTGTTATTGCCTGTACATCATTATTATTGGTACGTATTCCCAACCCTGAGAAAAGGGAAGATGCTCCTGCGCCGCATATATTTCGAGAAATGAAAGAGGGACTTCATGAAATATATATCCATAGGGGTTTACTCTGGCTTTTCATAGTCTCTGTTGCAGCCTTGCTTTTTATACTTCCTGTTGCGGCACTTTTCCCGCTTATGACACTGGATCATTTCGGGGGAGGAACTTACCAGGTGAGTATCATCGAGGTAGCATGGGGTGTGGGGATGCTTGCTGGTGGAGCTATTCTTGGGATCAAAAAACTCCGTATAAGCAAAGTAATCCTGATTAACACCATGTACATTCTGCTCGGGCTTTCATTTGCCTTTTCAGGACGTCTGCCAGAGAGCGGATTCTATGCTTTTATGGTACTTACTTTTCTGGGAGGGGTCTCGATGACTGTATATTCCAGTGCTTTTATGGTAATTCTTCAGACCACCGTTGAACCATCGGCACAGGGACGTGTGTTTTCATTTTATGGAAGCATTTCACTCGTACCGTCAATAACAGGTCTTCTGTTTACTGGATTTCTTGCAAAGCGGACAGGTGTCCCTGAGGCATTTCTCATCGCCGGGATTTTGATTGCAGTACTGGGGATAGTGTCTTTCTTCATTCCTGCAATCCGACATCAAATCTCAGGGAGCTGAGAAGAAATAAAGTTGCAGTCGCAAGTCAAGGCAACCGAGACAGTCCCTTACTTGCGACCTGTAACAACAACTCTTACTCCCTCCGAATGACTCGTGAACTCCGGAGCGTACATGCATTGGATTGTCGTGATACCATTTGAGAAGTCACCGGCATGTGCCACCACAAGTGGGTATTCAAAGACATGGGTACCCTTTTTCAGATATGAGAAAAAGAAATTGGTGGCTGCATCGCGGGTACTTTCATAATACCCCAGTCCGCCTTGCCACCTGTAACCGGAGAATACATTCAGAGGTTCGAATCCAGATGCCCGCATGTCTTTCATGTGCACATACTCCATGTCCCTGTCAACCCTGAGCTCAATTCTCACAGTGATCTTGTCACCCGGTTTCAGAATAGTGCTTTTATCAATTTGTGACAGTTTTTTACCTGTGTGTGCTGTTTTCGAAACGAAGAGACTTTTTTTCAGTTTAAGTGGTGTTTCAGCGGCTTTAATTTTGTCCATCTGTTCAAAATACTGCCAATAAACTGCTCCCCATGATACTCCGTTTTCCTGTTTTGTCACAGTGATATTTCCCATCTGAGGCCTGATATCCTCTGATGCCCATGATTTTTTAAAATAACCAGTTCCAGCCTCTGTTTTAACCCTACCTCCATCTTTGGCGTTGATTTTTATATCTCCAAGAGAGATGGATACATTGGAGGGATTTGCCAGCCAGTCAGTTCCACGCAGGAGCAGTGCATAACAAGCATCCGCAGTAGCCCTGGTAGTTTTCCAGTTCTGTGTTTGTTTACTTTTAATGAGCCAGGTTTTGAGATTGTCAACCGAAACCGGGTCATTTCCTAATTCCTCGAAAACCTCCACCATCAGTGCCTGTGATTCTATCGGGGCATCGTACCACCACCATGATCTTACCTCATATATCTCTTTCCAGTACATACCCATCTCCTCACTGACAATGGCGTTTTGTTTTAATGATGTGAGGATTTTCTGGGGATAGACCTTATCGCCATAACGGTTTAGCGCCAGGGCTATCATCCCCTGCATATATCTGCGGTTTTTGAGCCAGTATTTCTTTGATTGTCCGAGGAAATATTCAAATGCTTCTCTGTTCTTTCTCTCCACTGGCATATCTTTGAAAAAACTTCGCATGTAAAGGTACTGGATATGGATCTCAGAAAGATTATTGCTATCCGGGGCAGCATGCTTCATTATCCTTTGATAATCCTCTCTGATCCGTTCATCGAGATACATGAGAAAATCTGTTGTCATGTTTTTCAGGCTATGGTTACTGCGCAATTGAAGTACTCCGAGATGATCCAGTCGACCAAGCCCGATGGCAATATGCTGTGTAATATAGCGGTCATCCGGACCTCCCTCAAACCAGGGCCACCCACCGTTTTTCAACTGAAGTTTTTTAAGTCTTGCCAGGGTTTTCTTTTTTTCTTTAGCGAGCCTGTTAATGTCAAAGAGCAGACCTACACGTTTTTTTCTTTCAGATTCATCCTTCCCGTCAAGAAGCCATGGAGTTTCCTCCAGCAGAAGAGATTTAAGTTCCTGGTTCTTTTCCAGGTTTGAAAGGAGCGCATCAGGAGACTCGTTTTTCCACTGATCGAAAACAGCTTTTATCTTCGGTGATGAATTTGCAATATGCGCGGCGAGACTATTTGCGTAAAAGCGGCTGAATATCTGCTCTGAACACTCGTAGGGGTATTCAATCAGATAGGGGAGTGCCTCAATTGCATACCAGGCAGGATTAGATGTAAACTCCAAGGTTAATCTGTGATTTACAATGGTGCTTGAGGAATCATTCTGTGACAGAAGAGCGGGTATGGTGAACTTTTTCGTTCCTTTCCTGTTGATGGAGAGCGGAACGCTTTCGGTGACAAGAGTTCTGTTTGACAATACGGGAATAATCCGTTCCTCGCCGTCGCTGAAATTACCTGCACTTGCCACTACTTTGACATTTACTGCCCCGATTCCATCGGGGATCTTCAGATCCCATTGCAGAGGAGTACTCTGTCCTTTTTTTACTGAAAATGGTACCTTTGCTTTTTCGTTACCGAATTCATTGTCAACCGGTTTCATGGATGCAGCATCAAAAAGGAAAAGCTGTGCTGTGCCGGACAAATTGTCATCAGAGAGATTGGATATCTTGGCTGAAAAGGTAATCCGGTCATTTTCCCTGAAAAACCGCGGAGGATTGGGCATCACCATCAGGTCTTTACGGGTTACAAGCTCGTTTGATGTCAATCCGTATTCCAATTCGCGCGTGTGTGCAAATCCCAGCATTTTCCACCTGGTGAGTGCTTCAGGGACCTGAAATTTCACTATGATCTCACCTCTATCATTGGTTTCAAGTGAGGGGAAGAAAAATGCAGTCTCATCGAGATTGACCCGTGCCTTAATCTCAGACAGGTTCTCAGTGTGTGCTTTGTCCTTCTGTTCACTTGTTATATGAGATTCATCAATGGCATCTACTCCCATGAACGATTCACTTTTCAGACTTTTAGTCAATACTCTTTCTTTTGCCAAACCGGCAGGCGCAGGAGTGCTGCTTTTTTTAAACTCGAGTTCAGGAGATGCGGCAGCAAGGCCTCCTCCATATCCACGGGCATAGGCAATAAATTTCCGGAACTGGTACCCGAACCAGTTTAGTGACGGATAGTTTCTGCGAGGATACTCTGAATGTTGATTCCAGTTACGGCTGCAGAGTCGTGTGTATTCGACCTGGTCTGTTGAATGGGATCTCCATTTTTGTCCGGCACTGAAATGCGGGTAGATGCTGAAGTACCAGTTATGAGGTGTAAAGGCATCGAGTGATGCATCATACAGGGCTGCTACCATCTCGGCAGCGACTTTATCCTTTCCTTTCCCACTTACTTTCAGGCGCCATTCCTCTTTTTCTCCCGGGTAGAGACTGCTCCGGAAAGTCTCAAATGATATATCAAGTTCTTTGTTTGTCCAGGGGACTTCAATTGCCGCTGTGTGATTATACGTACGGCCAGAATGCACAAAAGTTACATGGATGAAGAGATTACCACGATGTTTCTCCTCGACTGGAATTTGCAGACGTGTTTGCATCTTATTCAAATCCAGCCATTCTTTTTTAACTATCTGATTCCTGTGCTCGATCTCGTAAAGCAGTTTTGCATCACTGTATCCGGATCCTGCCAGAAACACCGCTGTGTCTCCGGGTTCACATCTTGATTTGACAGGTACAAACCAGTCCGGTTGAGGGTAGGGGAGCACTTTTTCTTTTTCCGAATACAGCGTGAAATAACGTGTATCTTTCACTTTAATCCCTGAGCGATCCTCAGCTTCTGCTTCCAGTACATATACTCCTGATTTCCACCTCTTTGCATTTGTGAGATCCAGATTTTTATCATTCCGGGTATCAAAATTGCCTTTAAAAGCTACCTCACCTCTGAGCCATGTGGTTATATCATCCTCGTTGCTGTAAATATCTTCCGGAAAGAGTGCATCGTGCCGGGCTTTTGTCTGGATTGTTGTATCTGGCTTTTGCCAGAGCCGCTTTCTGTGTATTGTCTTCGGGTTTTCCAGCCTCTGGATTTTGATATTTCCTTTGACTGGTTCAAATGTACCATTGAGGTTTTCTGTATTAATTGGAAAGGATAGCTGTGATTCTTTGCTAACCTGCTGCCCTACGTCTACATTTAATGTGAGTGAAACGTATCCTACATTGACAGTACCTGATGCGGAGCGGGTTTCACCATTTATATCTGTTACATCAAAGGAAACATTGTAAGAGAATATGGGATTTTCTGATTCTGGAATTGACTTGTCGGCTATTGCGGTAAAATCAATGGAGAAACCGCCGGTATCGTTTGTTACAGCAGTTCCACTGCTTATCTCCATCTGTCTGCTCCATCTTGAAGGTCTTCTCCAGCACCACCACCAATCGGGAAAACGTGCTGTACGGACAACCCGGTATTTCACAATTGCACCATCTACCGGGGAGCCGGCATAGGCTTTGGCATGACCCGTAACGCGGATCTTTTCTCCAAGACGGTTTGTTCCCTTGAAAGGATCTATTTTAACTTCGAATCCGGGCCGTTTGTATTCTTCCACCGAAAAACCGACATAGCCATGATCATCGACAATACTCATCTGTCCGTTAAGTGTATTGACAGGAGCAACAAAGGATCCGTGTATGGAGCCGTACTTGTTAGTTGTCAGTTCAAGCCTTGAGACTTCCTGACCATGCACATTGTTGAGTCTGACAGAAGTGGCATATCCAGCAGCGATCTCGCTTCTCTCACCATCGGTTCTGAGTACTATACCTTTGAAATAGATCTTCTGTCCGGGACGATAAATTTTCCGGTCAGTGAAAAAAAATGTACTCAGCCTCGTTTTAGGCTTTTGAGTTTTAAATTTGTACAGGGAATACTGACGGTTTACATGCAGCCGATCATCACCTTTGATCAGTTCGATTGAAGTTTCTGTGTACCGGAGAGCATCCTCCGGGGGGATAAAGACAAAACCATCCTTATCGGAGAGATATTTACCATGGAGTACCCTTTGGTAAGAACGTCGTTTTTCATCATAATTAAGTTTCCAGGCTTTCACGGTTACACCCTGTATTGGATGACCAGTTTGGCGGTCGAGAATGTGGAACTCCTGCCCACCTCCTTCTCTCTGACGGTTTATGTGGCTCATGCGGGAGGTCTGGACCGATCCGAAAACTACAGCCTGACCATTAATACTGAAATCGGGACTGGATGAGCAGAGAATCGTGTAATGTCCCAGAGTAAGTGGAGGCATCTGGACCTCTACTGAATGGCTTTGATAATCCAGGGGCAGAGGAAGATTTGTTTTCCATTCCATTATCGGCTTGATTGCAGCCAGTTTAGCAGCGATACTATCATCATGAGCATGGCTTTTGATGCTCTGGTATTTGTCTATATCGATTTCCAAAATCCGCCAATAAACTTTCGCAACATTTCTGTATGATAGCAGTACTTTAAATGGCTTGTTCGGCAGGTTAACAGATTCCACATTGAAGCCGAGGTTTTTGGTTTTGATCCTCGATGCCAGTGCCTTGCACTGACCTGCACCATAGGAGTCTGGCCATCTTTTAATCGCCCTCTCACATTCCTCTAAAGCCTCTTTATTCATCCATCTGTATTTCTCATCCTCACCGGCAATGTAGCTGCTTCCCAATTGTTGTTTGAGGAGGGCTATTTGATATATGACCTCTGTCGATGCAGGGCTGTTTGGAAATCTTTTTTCAAGTGACAGAAGAGCCGAGAGGTAGAGAGAGTCTTTATCAGGGAGAACCGAATGTCTGTAGACAAATGCGAGTCGCTTCAAGTCTGTATCCACAAGGGCATCGGGGGATTTATCCATTATATGGAATGAGATAAGGTTCTGAAGGGTAAGCATGGCATGGAACTTCAGTGATGCTGTATCCTCGGTCTTGATATCGATTCTCGCAAAGCGGTCGAATGGAAGAAAGTAATCCGGGCTGTTGATAGTGAACTCGAAAGAGGGTTTTGTCAACTCGTGATCATCCACAGAGAAGAAATCCAATGCCCGGTGGGCGAGGAGATCATAGAGAGTGGGCCGCAGTTTTTTATCAGGATTACGATCTTTAATAATCTCGTCATAAATGTCAATATGGGTTTTCTTGAGTTTTACTTCATCTTTTAGTGAAAGGTAATACTCACTGATTACTTTTTCCATGATTGTCCGTAAATCCCATGTCCGGATATCCTCAGAGACCGGGCTGTCTGTCTGAGTGCGATCAAAGATACTCCACCTGTTGTTCTGGTAATAATTCCAGTAACACTCTGCCAACATCGAATGCAGCACCGGTTTTACAGGGAAGCTCGATTCTTTAATTTCAGAATTCAACCGGGAGATGACTTTTATTAAAGCATCCTCTTCTTTACTGGAAAGGAGCTGGAAACTGAAGATCAGTGATTTTATCACCTGATCGGCATTACCTGCTTTTTTAGCCCTTTTATGAATGCTCTCGACAGAATCGAATGCGGTTTCTGTCAGTCCATCATCTATGAGTGAATTAACACTCTGCCATGTATCTGCAAAAATATCTGCCTTATTGGTTGTTGATTTTTCGACCGATATCAGGGGGAGGCTGATAAGGAGGACAAAGAGGCTGCTGTTGATCAGATAGCGATATTTGTTCTGTTTCATGGTTTTGTTCCGGTGAGGGGTGATGAGTTTAAGGCTTTTAAATTCACCTCTGAGATGAAAGAATGACTTAACACGTTAAATCACAAATTCACCTCTGAGGTGAATCATAAAGGAAAAATAACACAGGAAAGAGGCTCTCTATCAGGAAAAACGCTATTGGTTGGAAAAGTGTTACAAAATGTTACTGGGGTGGAATGCTATGGCGGTCAATTCTGTAGAGTGGAATTTTCAGCAGCTTAAAAGCTGCTGAAAAGATTCCCGTTAGCCTGTTATTATCTGATTAAATAGAATGTGCAACCAACACCGGCTTTATAGGAAGACATGAAGAAAGAAGGAGCAAGGTCAAATAACACTCCTAGCTCTCCGAATACACCAAAGATATCGTTAATATCATAACGTACCCCATAGTGTCCATCCAATCCAAATTGTGTGTCCGAGTCTTTAATGAAATCAAGTCTGAACCCAGCTCCTGCATAATGCTGTAAATCTCCCAAATTTGGCAGATAGAAGTTACCGCTGAAAGCGAGTCCAAATGCACCATGGTTATCAGAAGCCTGGAATCCTATCTGGGGTTTTAATTCAACCATGTCTGTTATACGCAGGTTTGCACCTACTAAATGATCGGAGCCGGTCTGAAATTCCAGCCCGAGCTTTAATGGAAACGCACTACTGCATAAGGCACCGATGATAAGCATAGACATCATCGTTTTTTTCATAAAACCTCCCATCTTGTGAAGTTGAGTTTGTTTGGTTTTTTTGGGACCGATGTGGTTTGAGTTGTTTTTCTGTTTTTAAATGAAAGCCTGAAAGTGAGATACCCGATATCTCTGGATTGGTGCTTTTATTGAATATACAAAATTTCGCTGCTGTTGAGAGGGTTCAGGTAAAAAAAAAAGGATTTTGATTTATAGACATAATCCCGGGGTAGGGTTTGCTTCTTTTTCACCCCAGAGATGATTCAGTGATTTAATGGTTTAAGTCAAGGTTTCCTCTCTGAGGTGAAATTAAGCACATCTCGATCACTACAATACCTCTGGCAATCATATCGCAATCTTTAAGGTGCTGGGCATTTCCAAATTTTTAACTATGTAAAAGTTCTATGTAAATACAAGGGGGAAATATGCATACCGAAAAAATAGGAGAGGACATGGGGATGATAACCGGAATGCGGGTACTTGAGGTTGCTGCGGATTATACTAAATGTGAATATGACTTCAAGGACAAAGGGAAAATTCTGGGGATCGAATTTAAAGCAGCAGGAACAAGCAGAGCGATAATCAATTCTGAAGGCGTTGAGTATGATGATGGTGAGGCGGTTATGTTTACCGAAAACGGGGATTATGTCTCCTACCATGTCATCGGGATGGGGTATTCCACCAAAAAGGGGTATGAGGGTAAAGTCCAGCTTACATTGCAGTCTATGACCAATTCGGATTCCGAGGAACTGCAGCGTCTGTGTAAAAAACCTGTTCTGGCAGAATACGAAATTGATGAGGAAGGGCACACTACAACTACCTATTATGAGTGGAACTTCTGAGTTTTTATTGTAAACTGGGGGATGCGGCAGAAAGTCGGATTCCCCGTTAAGGGGATTTACCTCAGAGATGAAATAAGGATTCTGGTTTGGGTCTCTCTATTTCACCCCAGAGGAGAATTAAGGACTTTATCTTTGATCCTTATTTTACCCCAGAGGTGCCTTTAGGAGACTCTACCTTATTTCATTTTTTCACCTCGCAGGTGAATTGTTGAAACAACCTTGCGCAGCCTTAAAGAGAGTGCTGAAAAATTTGTGTAAACCTCAGAATAGTTGGTGTATGGATTATTT
>JAAYIG010000067.1 GCA_012523595.1 Fibrobacter sp. | reverse complement strand
TCTCCACACTTAAAGACATGCTCCTTGCGCGTCTTTCAAATCATTTCTATTCATGGCCGTATAAGTCACCGCGGCCTGGTACTATCCAGTTTGCCCTCTCATTTCCTTCAGAAATCCCGGTCTCCTCTCAGGTAAAGCTCACCTGCAGCTTTTCCGATCTTAACGGTAAGCTGGTTATGGACACGACCTTAACCTTGATAAATACCGGTTCTGCTAAACAATACATGACCATTGCGTCACTTAGTCCAGGGGAATACCTCTTTTCCTGCAGCGCATCTTCGGGAAAAAAGGTTTTTACTTTCAAGGACTCTCTGTTCATAGAACCAGACAGAAGCGAGTTCATGGTTACAGCTCAGAACACCTCTATTCTGAGAGAATTAGGCAGGGAGATCAATCTTCTTGACACCATGTCTTTACAGGAGATTTCAGAAAAACCGGAATCCAGCACTGAAGCCACACTGAAGAGCTTTCGGATATCACGGTCATGGTTCCTGCTTACAGTTATTCTGCTGCTGATGCTTGTAGAGTGGGGCTACAGAAGAATTTCAGGGCTGGGATAAATCACTCATACACAGAGACAATATTGTAGGCCTTCATTTTAAGATACAGAGTCTTTGGATTTATCTCCAGAAGCCTGGCAGCTTTCCCCCTGTGTCCATTTACAAGGCCTAAAACATGGATAATGTGCTTACGCTCCATCTCACTTAAACTCAATACATCTGTTTTGTTGTCACTTTCTGCAGGAACCTGTTGAACAGGACTTTCACTCTTCTTTGTTTTCAGAAATGAGAGGTCATAAGCTGTAATCTCGTTTTTTGATGAGAGAATGCAGGTGCGTTCAACAACATTTTTAAGCTCCCGCACATTGCCGGGCCAGGAATACGCCTTGAGGACATCCATGGCGCTTTTTGTAAACTCTTTGTGAAAACCCTGCGCGCTGACAAAACTATTGACAAGAAGCGGGATGTCGTCTACCCGATCCCTAAGTGCCGGAACTGTAACTGAAAGCACGTTCAGCCGGTAAAAAAGATCTGCACGGAACTGATTTTTTTCCACCAGAATTTCCAGCGGCTGGTTAGTGGCACAGATTATCCTGACATCGAGAGAAATATCCTTTGTACCCCCAACACGCCTTATTTCACCTGTTTCGAGAAAACGCAGCAGTTTGGCCTGAAAATGGACCGGTATCTCCCCTACTTCATCAAGAAACAGAGTCCCACCGTCAGCTATTTCCGCCAGGCCGCGTTTCTGGGTTTTTGCATCGGTAAAAGCACCCTTTTCATATCCGAAAAGTTCACTCTCAAGAAGCGTTTCTGAGAAAGAAGCACAGTTGATCGCAATAAAGGGTTTATCCTTTTGTAAACTTTGATCATGAATTGACCTTGCTACCAGTTCCTTTCCTGTCCCGCTCTCTCCCAGAACAAGAACAGTCGACTGGGTAGGCGCGATGCGGGAAATCACTTCCTGAAGTTCCTGCATCAGTTTACTTCTGCCAATCAGCTTACCTCCGATGCCGCTTTTCTTGAGTTCATCACGGAGAATCTTCAAATCAAGCTGTGAACGCTGGTGAGCTATGGCACGTTCTATCTGTATCAGCAGTTCATTAAGAGAATAGGGTTTTCTCACATATTCAAACGCACCAAGCTTCATGCACTCGATCGCGCTCTCCAGTGTGGCATTTCCGGTAAGGATAATTA